>JAPONU010000254.1 GCA_026713745.1 bacterium | reverse complement strand
CTCACTTCGGCCGTGCCGCCGGGCATCTCCACTTCCACCGTCTGCCCGACGAGTCCCCAGCGGTGCAGTTGCCACGCCACCGCGGCCGCACCGCTGCCGCAGGCGGACGTGACGCCCACGCCGCGTTCGAAGACCCGCATGAGCACGTGCGAGCTGTCGGCGACGGCCACCGCTTCGAAGTTCACCGGCTCGAACCGGTCCGCCAGCGCGGCGCCCGCGGCCTCCAGTGGCAGTGCATCGAGGGCCGCGGCGTCCTCCAGGAGCGCCACCACGTGCGGGTTGCCGACCGATACCCAGCCGGCGCGCCGGTACTCCGGCGCCAGCTCCACCAGCGCCGCCTCGGCGCGACGGGTCTGCTGGACGTCCTCGTTCGCCTGCCCCAGATCGATGGCGGCCCGGCTGCGGATGCGACCGAAACCGCCCCCGGCGCCGTCGGCGTCGGCGAAGCGCGTGTTCCCGATAGCGACCCTGCGCTCTCCGGCCACCGTGTCGATGAGCACCTCGGCCTCGTCGCGCCCGGCTCGCAGCGTCAATGCCTGGGCCAGGCAGGCGAGGCCGTTTCCGCTCACCTCGGCCTCGCCGCCGTCGGCGTTGTAGAGCCGCATGCCGGCGCGGAGGGGCTCCTGCCGGGAGCTGGTGTTCGAGCCCGCTGCGTCGTCTGGGCCGCTGGCGACCCACGCCCACATGATCCCGTCGGCGCCGATCCCGCCGGTGCGGTCGCAGATGCCCCGCACCCAACCGGCCGGGCAGGGGGCACCGCCCGGCCCGAGGCGCACGAGGAAGTCGTTGCCGAAGACGTGGTGCTTGGTCAGGTGCATCGGTCGAAAGTCTCCGGGGGGCCGGAAACACCCCCACGCGTGCTCATCGAGCCGGTCTCAGATCCGGGATCGCTCGAAAATCTCCATGAGGTCACCGAAGACCTCCCACGGATCCTCCTGGACATCCAGCCACGTTATGCGAGGATCACGGCGGAACCAGCGTTCCTGGCGTCGGGCGAAGCGGCGGGTGCGCTGCACCGCCCCCTCGATCGCCTCGGCCAGGCTGCAGCGACCGTCGAGATGGTCCAACAACTCCCGGTAGCCGAGCGCCTGGCGGGCGGTATGGGACAGCGGTGCCGGGGCATCCCGAAGCCGGCGCACCTCGTCGAGGAATCCGGCGTCGAGTTGCTCTCGATAGCGCTCGGCGATGCGCGCATCCAGCAGCGTGCGGGACAGCCGCAGCCCGACCTGCGTGAACAGGGTCGCGCCGTAGTGACTGAGACCTCGTCCGAAGGACGAGAACCGCCGACCGCTGCCAACCGTGACTTCGAGAGCGCGGATGATGCGGCGGCGATTCACCGGACCGGTGCGCTCGGCGGCAACGGGATCGCAGCCCTTGAGCCGCTCGTAGAGGACCGCCGTGTCGGGCTCCGCCTCGAGTTCGGCGCGTACCTCGGGATACACCCCGGGAATCTCCAGATCGTCCACGACGGCCCGGGCGTAGAGCCCTGTCCCGCCGACCGCAACCAGTGACACACCGCGGATTACGTGAGTCCGGACCAGCGGACGTACGGCCGCCAGGTACTCCCCCACGGAATAGTCGCTCGCGGCGTCCACCAGATCGATGCCGTGATGACGTAGCTCGACCGCCTCCTCGGCGGTCGGGCTGCCGGTGCCGATGTCCATGTGTCGGTACACCGCCATGGCGTCCATCGACAGCAACTCGGCGGGTGGCCGCCTGCGGGCCAACTCCGCCGCCAGCATCGACTTGCCCGAGGCGGTCGGGCCAACGATGGCGAGCCGGGCCCAGTACCCGTCGTTCTTCCCGTTCACCATCCGCAGTTCGTGCCGCTCAAGCGGCGACCACCGGGATGCGCTCGCGGCGCGCCGGGGTGGCGCGCACGGCCACGAGCTCGCCGAGCAGGTAGTGCGCCGCCGCGCCACTGACGTCCACATCCACGAAGGAGCCGGGACGCACCGGTGCCGGCGCCGAGAAGTGCACCAGCTTGTTCTGGCGGGCGCGACCGCTGGTGAGTTCGGGGCGGGTCTTGCTGGGTCCCTCCACCAGGACTTCCTCGCGGCGCCCGACACGCGCCTCGTGGCGGCGCCGGGCCGACCGCTCCACGACGGCGCGGAGCCGCTCGTAGCGCTCGGTCACCAGGCCTGGATCCACGAACTGCTCGGTCATCGCTGCCCCCTCGGTGCCGGGGCGGGGCGAGAACACGAATGTGAAGGCGCTGTCGAACTCGGCCTCGGCCACAACGGCGAGCGTGTCGGCGAAGTCCTGCTCGGTCTCGCCCGGGAAGCCCACGATGATGTCCGTGCTGACGGCCAGGTCGGGGATCCCCCGGCGGGCGTCGTCCAGGCGCTGGAGGTAGCGGTCGGCGCTGTAGCCCCGGTGCATGGCCGCCAGGACGGCGTCGCTGCCGGACTGCAGCGGCAGGTGGAGGTGCTCGCACACGGCCGGAGTCTCGGCCATGGCGGCGATCGTCTCGGGCCGCAGGTCCTTCGGGTGCGGGCTGGTGTAGCGCACCCGCCGGATCCCCTCGACAGCCCCGACGGCTCGCAGCAACTCGGCGAACATCGGCCGGGCCGGCACCTTCTCCCCGGCCCTGCGGCGAGCCAGCGCCAGGTCACGGCCGTAGGAGTTGACGTTCTGACCCAGCAGCGTGACCTCGGCGACGCCCTCCCCGGCGAGCCGGCGCACCTCGGCGAGCAACGACTCGAAGGGTCGGCTGATCTCGGGGCCGCGCACGGCGGGGACGATGCAGAAGGCGCAGGAGTTGTCGCAGCCGACCTGGATGGTCACCCAGGCCGAGTGCGGCAGGTCGCGGCGCACACCGAGCGCGGAGGGGAAGGCCTCGGCCTCGGCGCGGACCGCCTCGGTGAGGATCTCGACGATCGGGCCGTCCTGTGCCGCCCGGGCCAGCAACTCGGCCGCCCGGTGCACGTTGTGGGTGCCGAAGACCACGTCCACGTGCGGCGCCCGGGAGCGCACCACGTCCTGGTCCTTCTGCGCCAGGCACCCGCCGACGGCGATCTGCATGTCCGGGCGGGAGCGCTTCATTGCCTTCAGGCCGCCCAAGTAGGCGTACAGCTTCTGGTCTGCCTTCTCGCGGATGCAGCACGTGTTCACCACGACCACGTCCGCATTCTCGGGCGCGCCGGCGGGCAGCATCCCGTCGGCCTCCAGCAACCCGGCGACGCGCTCGGAGTCGTGTTCGTTCATCTGGCACCCGAAGGTGCGG
>JAPONU010000253.1 GCA_026713745.1 bacterium | reverse complement strand
GCAGGCCGGTTCCGGCTGCAGTAGCCGCCGCAGCGGTTCAGCCGGCGCCGGAGGAAGCGCACCGGAACCAGGACGGCGGCAGCCCCGCCACCCACCGGCACCGCCCCTCGGTCCCCGCCAGAGCCTCGACAGGATCGGCGGCCTCGCGGCCGAATCCGAGCACCGGACTCCACCGAACCTTCGCGCCGACATCACTTCCCGCCGTTATCCGAACAGCCGGGAACCGATCGTGGGTCAACATCGAGGCCGCCACCGACGGCGGGTGGTCAGTCGCGGTACTGCCCGTAGCCGAGACCTCGCACGTGGGGTTCGGCGTGCAGCAGCTTCCGCAGCGCCGCCATCTCCGCTTCGTCCCAGCCGAGCGCGTCGCAAACCGCCGCATCCCACAGCCGGCGCACCTCGCACTCACCGTCCCGATACTGCGGCACGACCATGTCACACGTGGCTTCCCAGCACTCCGCCAGCGTGTTGAGGATGTGCGGATTCTTGAGATCGGGGATGGGCAACTTGTCGTAGACGGCAGGGTTGTAGGTTGGAAAGTTCAGTTTCTTCCCTGGGTTTCGCATCAAGGCGAGACGCCCAAGGGTGGAGTTCAGATAGACGGCGAGCGCGAATGCCTCCGCGACTCCGACCGCGCTGACAGGTAGCCAGCCAAAACCGACCCACTGCTCATAGGAAGCGACCGCGGTGAGCCGTCCGGTGCTGGTGTCTTGACCCCAGGTAACCAACAGATTGCTCGCCTTGTCGAGAACGCGGTCGCCCCCGGCGCTCTTGGGCGCCCAGTACTCGTCGGGCGTCGCTCGTATCGAGCGCTGTCCATCGGCACCCTTCGATTTGAGGATAGGAATGGCGCCGGGCGCGTGGCTTGACGATCTGCGGTAGTTCCCATGAAGCTGCTGGGCCGTCGCGTACGGCGACAGGCCAGCAGCTTTCATTGGGTTCAGGGCTGGATGTTCTGCGAAGCGGGCTGCGGCCTCCGCCAGGACCGGTGAGCGCCAGATGGCGGCGGTCCAGTCGCCCGAGCGGATGCGTTCATTGGGCCAGTGTGATGCTTCGCCCCAGCCGTTCGACAGGACGCCCGCACCCGTCGGGCCAAGCGAGTCGATGGCGTCGAACAGGTCGGCAACCTCGGCGTCGTCGGTGGGGAAGCGGTCGAGGTTGACGAACTTTGCCGGAACCGAATCCGGGGGGGGGGGGGCCTGTGCGCGGCGACGCATTACGACGATGCTCTCGTTGATGTTGGTGTTCTGGCTGAGGTTGATGTTGCCGGGCTGATGGCACGTGAGCACCGTGTCCAAGTCGAACCGAGCCGCGAGGACCCGACGCTCCTGCAGGCCCGACGCGTTGGTGAGCGCGATCGTGGGGTGGATCATCACTAAGACCCCGGAGGAAGGTTCAAGACATCGTTCAGCCAGAGCCACGAACAGCGGAGCAATCGAATTCTTGTCCACGAACCCTTCGAGGTCGCTGTCGCCTGCCACGAGTTGGGACTCCAACTCGTCGACGCGACCTCGAAGGGACTGCTGAGTCGAGCCCGCGAACTTCTCGCCCATGTTGGATCGGTTCGTGAACGGCGGGTTCATGATTGCGATTCGCGCCCCCAGTGCCGCATGGGCGGCTCTGCCCACTTCGGGATCACCCAGGGATCCGACCGAATCAGGACTCATCTGCAACGTCGCCCCTTGGGCCGCACGTGCGAATAGCTCCCCCTGGTCGGGTTGTTGCACCACCGCAGCCTCGGCCAGGAACTCCAGCGTGCCGGCCGCGTTCGGCACGACGGCGTCGCCGGTCGGCCCGTAGGGCATGAGGTACAGGCCCATCCGGGCGTAGCGGATGTCGGTGTTGCCGGCGGTGAGCTGGGTGGCGGCCAGTTGCAGCGACACCGGGTTGATGTCCTGCCCGCCAGCACGCCCTCCACCGCCAGTTGCTGCAGCTCGGCCAGCTGCCGCTCGGAGGCGCCCTGGGCGCGGGCCCTGCGCTTCATCTCGGTCAGCAGCGCGGCGAGGAGGGTGCCGCTGCCACACGCCAGGTCGACGGCCCGGTGCTCGAGCCAGGTGGCGGGGTCAAGCCAGTCGGCCCCGGCCTCGGCGCCGGCCCTGATCCTGGCCCCGCCGCCGGCTTCGGCTCCGGCTCGGGCTGCGCCGCCGCCTGCCGCCGTGGCGTCGAGCCCGGCGTCTTCATCGACGCGGTCGCCGGGGCGGGCTCGGCCGTCGCAGGCGTCCAGCGCAAGCCTGGCCGAGATGGTGGCGGCCGGCGGGCGGGTGAAGTAGGCGCCGTCGGAGGCCTGGTTGCCCATCACCTTGTTGAACAGCGGCCCGGCGTGGTCGGCGCCCATGTCGGCGTAGGTTGCGGCGATCCGCTCGGCGTCGGCGGCGAGGTGCCGCAGGGCTCGTTCGAGGCCCGCCAGCCTGCCGGTCTGCTCCACCGCGTAGATGACCTCGCGGGCGGGCTTGATGACCGGCAGGAAGTCCTGATCCCGGATGCGTTCCCAGTTCCGCTCGAAGCCTCGCCGGGGGTCGGTGCTGTTCTTGATGTCGCTCAGCGACTCCACGCCGCGCAGCCACCTGCCGGGGGCGATCCGCTGGTGCAGCATCGCGGCGTTCATGAGCAGCAGCGCCGCGATGGTGCAGCCGTCGGCCTGGGCCTTGCGCTTGTCGGCGGCGAGATGATCCAGACCGAAGTGAGCGTCCAGCGCCGGTTGAAGCTCGTCGGTGCGGAGGTGGT
>JAPONU010000252.1 GCA_026713745.1 bacterium | reverse complement strand
GCACAACCACCACCGCGCGCCTACCGCGCCGCCGCTGATCGCTAACATCGGCCATGACCGTCTCCGATCACCGCCCACTCGCCGCCACCAGCATCCCACACCCAACCCCCACACCAACGGACTAACGGCTCAGGACACTAGATTGTCGGCCCCGTCAAACGCCGAAAGGACCAACTGTGCCCGAGGAGCCCGAACCTCGCGAAGACCCTGACCGGATCGTGACGACCGGAGAGATGGTCGGCGAGCACGCCGCCACGAGATCGGTTCTCTGGGAGGCGATTCGTCGTCTCGACGACGATCAGATAGAAGAGATCATCGAACTCGAGTCGATGAACGTCGAGTCCCTACGAGAAAAGTGGGGTGACTCCCTCGCCGATTTCCGAAAGGGCTACGTAGAGGGCCTGCATTTCCTCACGCTGCTCCTGCATCATCGCTTCCAGCCATCGGAGCGGGACGATCCCAGCAGCGGCGAGATGATACAGATCTGCATGCAGTGCGAGACGTTCCCCATCCCCATCCACGACCCCTGTCCCGTCTGCCGGACCAGTAAGTGGCTCCACGTTGCCCGAATCTAGCCGCTAGAAAGGGTCACTCGTCGAAGTCTCCCGCGGGGAGCTAGCGGTGAGGGACGGCCAGTCTCGTAGGTGAGACGCTTCCCGACCATGCCCTCCACCACCAGCCCCATCTGATCTCTCGTATCGAGAGGCCGGCAGTTGTGCCGGCCGACGAACTCGTCGACGTATCGCTGGAGGTGCTTCGGCGACATGTGATGGTACGTGCCGTGGTAGCCGCGCTTGAACAAGCTCCAGCAGGACTCGATCGTGTTCACGTGCACGTCGCCCTTCACGTACACGTGGCCGCTGTGCACGACCGACCGGTGCCGATAGTTCATGTAGAGCCGCCGGTAGGAACTGTTCTCGTCGGTGAACACCGACGCCTCCGGCTTCACCGTCTCCTCGATCACCGCCACCAGGTCCGCCCTCGACGTGCTCGCGACGGGCCTCGCGACGACGCGCCCCGTTGCCCGGTCCTTGATCCCGATGACCGTGACCTTGCCGCTGCCGACGCCGCCCGTGCCCTTGATCACCCGCTTCCGGCGCGGATAGCGCATGTTCTTCGCCCGCCCGCCGATGAACGTCTCGTCCACCTCGACGGGGCCCTCGAACAACTCGCCCTGGCGTTGCGTCCACGCGTCGCGGATTCGATGCAACATGAACCACGCGGTGCGCTGCGTCACCCCCAAGTCGCGGTGCAGTTTCATCGACGACACGCCCTTCGGGCTCGTGGTGACCAGGTAGATCGCCAGGGCCCACTCCCGGTATCCGATCTTCGATCCTTCCATCAGCGAACCTGACTTCGTGGAGAAGAACCGGTTGCAGGGCCGGCAGCGGAACCGCATCGTGCGGTGCGACGTGCCGTCCAGCACATTGTCGGAGCCGCAACGGGGACACCTGGCGCCACCGGGCCACCGCTGGGCGATGAACCACTCGTCGGCGGCGGCGTCGCTCGGGAACAAGTCGAACAAGTCCGCGAGCGTCAAACCCTTGCGCTTGTATCGTCCCGGCGCTCGGCCTGGTGGCTCGCTGGCCTGGCCTGTGTCTGACTGGTCTGTCGTGAATTGCTGTGTCATACCACCATTATGGTGAGGGGGTGTGACACTGTTCCCCCTGGTCAGAGCGCTTTCGAGGCGCGGGGGCGTGAACCCGCACGGGGTGAACGTGGGCACAATGCCCTCCTATGTCTGAGCAACCGCCGGTTGAAGCGGCCCGCCCGTTCAGGCGGCTACAGCACGCTAACTCGTCCCCCGGGCAGCGCCGTGGACCAAAAACGTCAGCGCCCCGGGACATAGGAACCGGGGCGCTGAACCACGAAGCCTTCCAGCGTCGCGCAACACGATCATCATATCACGGAACCGGACCCATAGACCGACCAAGCGCGCGCCACAATAAACCTACCCATGGTCGGGGGTTGGCTACGGGGCGCCGCCGAGCCGGTTGACCTTCTCAATCAGTTTGGTGGTCTTGTCCTGGGCCTCGAGGAGACCCTTCGCCGTGCCGCCGAAATTGTGCTCGAGCGCTCGCTCTAGGCGCCGCCGCACGACCTGAATCGTGTTCTCGGACACCCGCGAGCCGCATCGCTTGCAAACCCAGTCGAAGGTGCCCACCTCCGTCTCGAACGCAAACTGGTACTGCAACGCCGGTCTGCCGGCCTCGTCTTTGACCATGTCCATGTCAATGATGTGCGGGCACACGTTCTTCAATCGCCCCATCAGTCGCCTACGGCGCCGCACAGATCGATCGTTGGCCGAATCTTGATACTGATACTGGAACACGCTTCCCACAGCGCCGAGCCTAACCCGTGCGCACCCCACGCCTACCCATGGGCCTACCCAATATCACCTAGCGATGTAATTGCCCAAACAAGACCCTCAGCGCTACGTCGCCTTCGCCGGCGCCCCATGATGTCGCAGCAGCTTGGTTGCAGTCTCGCGCGCGCCTCGGCGACCCTGGCCCGCCGCGGCTGCGTCTAGCGTTGGCTCATGGCTCGCGGCGCCGTCACCCCCGACGGGAGGTACGAGCCGCACGAGACGCCGCCGCCGGGGCGGGCGCTGTTGGCAGCCACACAACTCTTATTGCTCCTGGTGCCGCGGATGATCCTGTTGCCGCTGCTCGTGGTGCAGGTCGCCGATGGCGGCAGCGCGCTGGAGTCGCGCATCGTGGTCGCTTCGATCGTCGTGTCCGGCCTGCTGATCCTGCTCATGGCCGTCGGCCCCGGGCGGCTCCGGACCGAGAATCTCTACCTGCCCACGGTGGATCCGATCAGCGTGCCGTTCTGCATCCTGGCCCTCACCGACGGGAGCGTGGGGACGCTGGCGGCCCTCGTGGTGGTGACCGGACTGTTCCAGTTCGTCGTGGGCATGCGACTGTCCAGGCTGCGCCGGTTCATCACCCCCGCCGTGAGCGGGACGCTCGTCATCCTCTCGATCATCTCGCTGATCCCGGTCCTCGTGGGCAATTTCGGGGAGAGGGCAGAGGGCACAGGGCGGCTCGGGACCCTTCTCTGCGTGCTCGTGGCGCTGGCGATCATGGTCCTCGTCAACGCACGCGGCCGCGGGCTTCTGAAGCTCTGGGCCGCCCCGATCGGCATGGCTGCCGGGGTCGTCGTGGCGATGATCTTCGGGATCTACGACTTCGACAGGGTGCGCGACGCCGCCTGGTTCGGATTCCCCGGCGGACATTGGGGGTTGTTCGGCACTTCAGCCGCCGGCGACGTGTTCGGAGCCGCCTTCTTCACCCTGCTCCCGTCCTTCCTGATTCTCGGCCTCGTCGTCCTGATCCGCACCAACACGTCGTCGATCCTCACGCAGTTCGTCTCGTGGCGCCGGCTCCTCTCCATCGACTTCCGGGAGGTCCAGCGCACCAACGCGCGGCTTGGGGCGGGCAGCATCGCGTCCGGCCTGGTGGGCTCCCTGCCGTTGAGCTCCACTCCGCTG
>JAPONU010000251.1 GCA_026713745.1 bacterium | reverse complement strand
TCCCCCACACCCATCGCCAGATACTTCGCCGGCTTGTCGCGCACATCCACCTTCACGGTCTTCTCCGAGGCGATCTCCAACACGAACGCCGGCGGGGCGCCCACCTCCCAGACCCGATAACTCGCGGCGGCGACCGCTGCACCACGCCGGCAGACCGAACCGGGCGCTCCTCGCCACCGTCACTCCCCGCGAATCTCCGGAACGCCGGCAAACGTCGGCGCTCACACCGTGCAGCCTCGGCCGTCACCGTCGCGGTCGAGATTGTAGGGGTCGACGCCGATTTGCTTGACGCGTACGGGTCGTTCGACGGCGCTGAGGTCGCCGCAGTCGAGCGCGTCGCCGGGGAGGTGCGGCAGGCACGGCTCGTAGTCGGGGTGGCAGTCATCGCTCTTGAACCACGCCGGGGATGTCGTTCGCGTTGGTGAGCCTTGCGTGGCGGGGACGGTGCTGAGCGTCGCTCTGGGCGGCGTTTGGACATCGATGTCCGAGGGGCAACCGCGGAGGGCGGATTCCAGTACCAAGCGTTCGAACCGGTCGACGGCGAGGTCGTAGCGATGCTTGACGACGACGGTGCGTGCCGCCCAGAAGCAACGCCCCACCACAGTCAGCTGCGCCCCTTCACAGTCGCCGCTCTGCACCCCGGACCACTCGGCGACGTCGCTGCCGCCCTTGGAACGTCTCACGCAGTCCCGAGACGCCACCAGATTCAAAGCGTCGTTGCCAAACTGCTCACGCGTCTCCACAGCCCAGAAATAGCCGCCCGACTTGTGGGCTTCCAGCGGGGCGACGATGTGATCCACCTCGCAGGTCGATGCGTCGAACGCGAGGCCCGTGTACGGGTCGACCCCCGGGGTGTCGCAGAGATCCGCCCGGTCGTGCTCATAGTGCTCGCGCACATACCCCGCCGAGATCTGCGCAGCGAAGGGCCACAGCCCGTCGAAGAGTCCGACGAGCACACCCCGCGGCGAATCGTCGACTGTCGGCGCGGGGGGCGGGGCGACTTGGAGCGTCGCCCGGCCGAGGCTTGGATCGAGTTCGATCACATCGCGGACGGTGAAGCCGCCGACCGCGATGTGCAACACGGCGACCTTGGCTCCGATCAGGTTGCCCCGTTCGTTCAGTTCGAGCGAGCCCGAGGGGCCGTCGTAGTCGATCTCCTCGCCGCGCTCGAGCGCCGCGACACCCTCGGCGTAGGTGTACACCTTGGTACCCGGCGCGTTCGTGATGCTGTAGATCTGAGCCGCCACGTCGGGACCGTCGGTGGACTCGGCAGCGGTCATTGCCAGCGCCAGGACGATGTACTGGTCGAACTGGTTGGTCTCGTAGAACCCCGTTGGGGGCGACTTGCCGGCGTACTCCTGGTGCGCCGCAGCGAAGGCAGCGTACGCGGGGGAGCCGAAGTCGTCGGTGACCTGGGCGGCCAGAATCCGGCCGGTCGGCAGCTCAGAGGCGACATCGGCGATGTCGGGCACCTGCAGGTCGGGTGAGACCAGGATCGCAGCGGTGTAGCCCCTGGCGATGTACTCCCGGATGATCGGGATACCAACCTGGGGGCCGGCGCCGAGGTAGACGGCGTCGGGATCGCCGGCGAAGGCCTGCTCGACCTGTGCCTGGTAGCTGTCCTGGCCGGGCTGGAAGCGCACGTCTTCGCCGATCTCACCGCCGATTTTGTTCTCCCAGACGTCCCTGAAGACGTTGGCGAGGCTCTCGGTGCCCTCGGTCTGCTGCACCAGCATGTTCACCCGGCCGTAGCCGGCATCGCGGGCAAGCTGAGCGGAGATGACGCCAAAGGTGGTGTCCGACACGGAGATGCGCCAGAGGAAGTTGCCGCCCTCGGTATCCAGCACGGTCGTGCCGCACGCCGGGCACATGGTCGGCATCTGGTCCTCGGCCACGGTGTCGAGCAGGGCCACAGCCCCGTCGGACTCCACACCGCCGAGCGCGTCGATCTCCTCTCGGATCCGCTTGTAGCCCGTGACCGCGCCCTCGGGCGTGGACTGGGTGTCCTGCACCACCAACTCCACATCACGGCCCAAGACGCCGCCGGACGCGTTGATGACGCCGATAGCGGCCTCCGCGCCATCGAGACTCGGAGGACCCCACACCGCGAAGTCACCGGACAGGCCGGCCAGGAACCCGAACTTCACCGGCCCCTCGTCCCGCGCACTGTCGGAGACGGTTTCCTTCCGGGTGGTCTCGGGTTGGG
>JAPONU010000250.1 GCA_026713745.1 bacterium | reverse complement strand
GCCGGAGGACGCTCCGACCGGTGGCGACGGGTCGGCCGTCGTGGCATCTCCGGCCGATTCGGTGCCGTTGTCGTTGCCGTTGTTGCCATCGGCCTTGAGGCAGTAGATGAGCAAGCCCTCGGGCAGGTTCAGCGCCGTGGCGTAGGCGAGCAGTTGGTAGAGGTCCGCGTTGGAGCCGCCGGCGGCCTCGTCGGTGAGCTTGTACTTGATGTCTGCGACGAAGTTGGTGGACATGCCGGAATGGAACACGAGGTCGGGCCGGACCGCGACGGTATGTTCCTCGTCGAGGTGACTCGGTTGCTGGTCCTTCACCTCGAGGCGTCCGCGCAGCGCGCGCCGTAGCCGCTCGGTCACGAACCGCTCGAAGAGGTCGTTCATGTCGACCATGAACGAAGAGGCCTCCACCGCGCCGAGCGCGTCCCGCAGGGTCAGGTTCTCCAGCACGAGACGTGCGAGGCGCAACGCCGGCTTGTAGTGCTCGTTGAGACGGGTGAACACCACCATGTCGAAGTCGTCGGGGTGATGCCCGACTTCGGCCACGTCCTCCAGAGTGACCAGATGCTGCATGAGCCGCCGCCGGTCCGCCGGTTGCACGCCCGCGAGTCGCAGCGACCGCCAGACTGCGGCCTTGAGATAGGTGTTCTCGATGAGGTCCGCCGTGAACTCGGTGAAGCGGCAGGGCACCGGGAGGGCCAGGCCGGGCCGGGTGGACAGGCGGGCCATGTCGGGTCGGCCCCGCAGCGAGATCAACCGGTCGTGTTGCTCGCGGTAGGAGTGGTACAGACCCCGGGCCAGGGCGGTCTCTGCCGTGCGGGTGAACAACGACACCATGGCGGGCAGCAACTGCAGGTCCCGCTCGTAGCGGGCCGCCTCGTCGCGCCAGTCCTGCTCCCGCAGCCCCACCTCGAGTAACAGGAAGAGGTTCCGCAGCGGGATCTTCGGCCGGACCAGCACCTCGAGGCCGTCTACGGTCACCGTCCCCACGTAGTTGCGCGCCGTTACGAGCCATTCTCCGTGGTTCTCCGCCGGTTCGACGGACAGGTGCCGGCCTTTGCCGGATCGATTCAGCGCATTCGCCTGAGCCTGACTCAGGGCCAGGGCGGCACCGCGATACTCGCGCAGGGTCACTCGCTGCGGTGCCGGCTCGACGCTTCCGTGACCAGAGGGAGTCCAGCCCGCAATTGCCCCCGCAGGCGCGGCGGCCGAGTCCGATGCCGGTGCAGGTGCAGGTGCCGTTGCACTCGCCGGCGGAGACACCGAATCGACCGCCCCCGCTCCGGGCGCGGTCACCGTCGTTGCTGCTTCGGCTCCGGGCGCCGCCACCTCCGCCAACGCCGTCACGTCCGGCACTCTGCAGCTACGTCCGCCTCAACCGTCATTCGACGAGCGGTCCGGGTGAGCTACGGAGAGCCTGCATCGCCGCCGGCGCCCGCGGCATCCGGGTTCCCGTCGTCGGTCTCCGCGGCGCCGGGCTCGTTCCCCTGTCCCTTGCTGTGCACTTCGGCGCCGCCTTCATTCTCGCCGGCGCCGATCTGCGGCGTCGGTCCGTGACGCTTGAGCACGTTCTCGAACCTGTAGAAGGCGATGCGGTCGGGAGCACCGAAGAACTGGTCCTCGATGAACGGCTCGAT
>JAPONU010000249.1 GCA_026713745.1 bacterium | reverse complement strand
CGGCGGGTCCAACTCGTAGTAGGGGCGCCCTCCCCAGCAGGAAATGGTGCCGTCGGGGCGCAGCGCGCACCCATACCAGTCGCCGACGGAGAGCGCCACGAACGAACCCGCCGGCGGGTCGGTGTTCCCGGAGTAAACGCCAGCCGGAATGTGGTGGCCTCCCCAGCACCCAATCGTGGCGTCGGGACGCAACCCGCACGCAAATTTCGAGCCGGCGGAGATATCCACGAACGGGCCAATCCCCGGCGGGTCCGACTCGCCCCAGAGGATCCCTCCCCAGCAGGCGATCGTGGCGTCGGGTCGCAACCCGCACGAATGAGACCCACCGGTGGAGACCGACGTGAACTCGCCCGCCGGCAAGTAGCGGGGGGCGACCTCGCCCGCCCATCCCGAGCATGCGATGGTGGCGTCAAGGCGCACCCCGCACGAACGATCCGGCCCGGCGGACACCGCGACGAACTCGCCCGCCAGCGCGTTGACTTGGCCGTGCTCGTTCTCTCCCCAGCACGTGATGGTGGCGTCGAGGCGCAACCCGCACGAATAATCCCCCCCGGCGGAGACCCACGTGAACTCGCCCGCCGGCGCGTCGGCCTGCCTGAAGTCGTTCCTGCCCCAGCACGCAACAGTGGCGTCGAGGCGCAGCCCGCACGAATGAGACCCACCCGCGGAGACCGACGTGAACTCGCCCGCCGGCGCGTCGGTTTCGCCGTGTCTGTTCCACCCCCAACATACGGCGGTGGCGTCGCGGCGCAGCCCGCACGAATGCACCCCACCCGCGGAGACCGACGTGAACTCGCCCGCCGGCGCGTCGGCTTGGCCGAAGCCGTCCCAGCCCCAGCACGCAACAGTGGCGTCGAGGCGCACGCCACACGAGTGCGACCCGCCGGCGGAGACCGCGGTGAAGGAGCCGCCCGGGGGCCTCGCCCCGCCGTGGTCGTTCCGACCCCAGCACGTGACGGTGGCGTCGTCGCGCAACCCACACGAGTGCGACCCGCCGGCGGAGACCGCGGTGAACGCCTGCTCGGCCGGCTCGCCAACATCGGTCGGCAGCGGCGGTGTCTCGAGCAGCGCAATCAACTCCGGTGGCGCTTGGGTTCCTATGGGCTCCGGCACCGTTTGGGGGGTGGTCGTCTCGGGCGGGTTCGTGTCGGCGCAGGTCGCCGCGAGCAGGGCTAGGGCAACGATCACCGAGGCAAGCCGGTCGGGTCGTCTAGTGGGTGTGTGGTGAGTGGGGTGGCGGGTTTTGGTGCGGCTGGGTTCGCCGGGTGGGGTGGGTGCGCTGGAGGGTGACGGTGGAGGGGTGGTGTTGTTCACATGGGAGGGTTCGGTGGTGTGGTGTTGGGTGGTTGGTGTGGTGGTCTAGTTGAGTCGGCAGGTGCGGCGGGTGCCATTGTTGTCGGTTGTTGTGATGAGTGTGTAGCCGGTCGGGCATTCGTAGGTGGGTTCGATGATGGCGGTGGTGGTGATGGTTCGTTCGCAGGTGTGTTTGATGGTGCCAGCGACGTGGTCCTCTTGGAGTTGGTAGGGGGGTTCGTTGGTGGGCACTGTTGGGCAGCCGCGTGGGGTGGTGGTCACGGTGGCGTCGATGATGTCGATCTTCTCGCAGGTGGGTGCGCTGGTTGTGTCGGCCGGTTGGATGCGGGTGTAAGTGGCGGCGCAGGTGTAGATGGTGGGCCGGGTGGGGGCTTGGGTGGTGATTTTGACGCAGTCCTGGTTTGAGAGTGTGTAGCCGGCGGGGGCGGTGTCGCAGTCGTAGGTGACGGTGGGTGTGGCGGTGAGGACGCAGTTCGAGCCGGATAGTTTCCCGGAGTTGCACGAGTACGTCGTGTCCCAGGTCGGCGTGTCGGTGAACACACACTCCGAATTCGACAGGGTTCCCGTGTTGCACGAGTACGTCGTCTCCGACGTCGGCGTGGCCGTGAAGATGCACCGCGAACCCGACAGCCTCCCCGCACTGCACGAATACGTCGTCTCCGACTTCGGCGCCTCGGTGAACACGCACCTCGAACCGGACAGGGTCCCGGCGTTGCACGAGTACGTCGTCTCCGACGTCGGCGTGGCCGTGAAGATGCACCGCGAACCCGACAGCCTCCCCGCACTGCACGAGTACGTCGTCTCCGACGTCGGCGTGG
>JAPONU010000248.1 GCA_026713745.1 bacterium | reverse complement strand
GGTGCGCACGTGGGGGGCCAGCAGCGCCACGAGGATCGCCGGGAAGGCGGCGTCGAGGCCCCAGGTCTCGGGGGTGCCGAGGACGGCGCCGAGCAGCGCTCCCGCCACCGAGCAGATGTTCCAGACCAGCCACAGGATGACACCGGAGAACCAGAAGGCGCCGGTGGCATCGCGGCGGGTGGTCTGCGCGGTGGAGATGGCCGTGGTCTCGTCGATCACGAACTGGGCTGCGCCGAGCCGGGCCGGCGCCGAAGCGGGCAGGACGCGGCGCATCACCGGCCCGTAGAGGGCGTTGCGGGCGGCCAGCAGCAGTGCCGAGCCGACCGCGGCGCCGCCGCTGCCGCCGTCGTTGATGACGCCGACCGCGGCGAATTGCGACGCCCCGGTGAACACCAGCGCCGACATCACGACGATCTTTGCGAGGTCGAAGCCGGCCGCATCGGCGACTACCCCGAAGGTCACCCCGGTCGGCGCCACCGCCAGGCTCATGATGATGCAGTCGCGCACGTAGGGGCGCGACCGGTGCCCCGGGCCCGACCAGCCGATCAAGCCGGCGAGCCAAGGGATCGTGCCGAAGCGGGCTCTCACCGACCGCCCTCCCGCGCGTTGGGCATGTGACGGATCCAGTCAACACGACGCGGGCCGTGTCACCGCGGGGCTCGTTGCGGCGGATCCGGTGGGCTCGCGGTTGCAGCCGTCACCCTCAGGGGCTCGTTGCGGCGGATCCGGTGGGCTCGCCGTCGCACCCGTCACCCTCGGGGCCCGAGAACTGCGGGAAGCGCACGCCTGTGGGCGAACCGGTTGGCGTATCGGGAACCAGAGCGGCTCACCCAGCGTCCAAGGGTGCAACCGAACCAGGAGGCACCCCATGCGTAATCGACCGTTCCATCGACCCTCGACCCGCCGGAAGCGAAAGATCCTCGTGCTGGCGCTGCTCGCCGTGTTCGTCGTGCTGGTGTCGGCCTGCGGTGCCGACGAGAGTTCCGAATCCGCGGCGCCGCCGCCGGCACCTGAGCCTGCCGCGGCGCCTGCAGGTGCCGCCGACGCTGAGGCAGCGGCGTTCGAAGAGGCCGTGGCGAGCGCCCCGCCTGCGGCGCCGGCGGCGATCAGCTTTGACGCCCTCGGTGCTCCGACGGCTCTCACGCCGGTCGACTTCGGGCGCGACATCGTGTACACCGCCTCGATCACCGTGGAGGCGGACGACGTGGCCGCCGCCGGACAGCGGGCGGTGGACATCGTGGGTGAGCTCGGCGGCATCGTGTTCGCCCAGACGACCTTGACCGAGCCGGAACCGATGGCCGAGATGACCTTCAAGCTGCGGCCGGCGGACTTCGCGGCGGCTCTGGAACGCCTGGCCGGGGTCGGCGAGCTGGTGGATCAGACGGTCAGTGCCGAGGATGTGACCGAACGCATCGTTGATCTCGAGAGCCGGATCACCACTGCCGAGGCCAGCGTGGTGCGCCTGCGCGGATTCCTCGAGCAGGCCGCCGAACTGGAGGACGTGGCCCAGCTCGAGCGGGAGTTGCTGGAGCGGGAGACCGTCCTGGAGACCCTCAGG
>JAPONU010000247.1 GCA_026713745.1 bacterium | reverse complement strand
GCGAAGACGCCGCCCCGGGGATCATCGTAGAAGTTGGGAGGCGGCCCACTGTCGGCGCTCCCGTCAGGTCCCGGCTCGGCGGGGTCGCCGCTCCCGGAGGGATCCCCGGCGATCTCGGGGGCGGCGGGCACCGTCTCGAATGTCGCCGCCTCGGCCGCCGCGCCGCCACTCTCACCGCTGGTTGCCTCGCCGCTAGCATCACTGCCGGCGTCGTCGCTTACATCTTCGCCAGCCGCGGGCGATGCAGCCGTGTCGCTCGTGCCCGCAGCGGAGGCTGACTGCTCGGAGTCCTCCGGTTCGGCGCTCTGGGGCGCACCGGCGTCGCTCTCAGCGGGGGTCGGCGTGGCCGCGGCGCCGGCGTCCGGCTCCGGAGTACCACCCCCGCACGCCGCCGCCAGCAGAGCCGCGGCCAACGCTGCCGCCCAGGCGCGCCGTACTGCAAAACGCGTGATCACGAGAATCCAAGCTAGACGAAACGACGCGCCATGGCCCAAGCCGGCCGTGACCGCTGCTCAGTTGAATTTGACCTGCAGTTCGCTGTAGTCGCTCGGCACGTGGCAGGTGTTGGCGTCGGTACCCATGCCCTCGAAGGGGCACGGGTAGCGGAAGGTCACGGGCTGCAGCGAGTCACCCATGGTCCACTTGCCGGGCGTCAGTGAGCCCGGAAGCATGCTCACCAGGTCCACCGCCCCGAGGTTCTCCAGGGCTGCGAACATGTCGGCGCGGGTGGGATTGGCGCCGGCGTCGTAGAGGCCCCGGAGCGCCACCCGGTAGACACTGCACACGAGGCCCACCATGCCGTGCTTGTTGGTCTCGTCGGGATCCCGCGGGTCGTAATACTCGCCCACCGCCGAGTTCTCTGCGTACTCGCGCATGCACATGTCGTCGAAGGGGGTGGACGCGGGAAAGTCGGTCAAGCGGTAGCGGCCCGAATCCCCGTGCACGAGCAGCACCGTGCCGTCGTAGAGGGCACCTGCCGCCTCGCCGCCGAACGTGACGTTGAGTCCCGACACGATCTCGTTGCCGTGATTGTTGAAGTCGGAGTTGAAGAACCGCACGTCGCCGGGCTCGAAGCCCTGCGTGACCATCTCGGTGATGTAGGCGGGCAGCGTGATGGCGTTCACCGTGGGGAAGAGCACGTCGACGCGCTCCTCGATCAGGCGCTGCACCGACCCGGCCATGCCGCCGGTGCAGACGGGGGTGCCGGCGCAGTCGAGCACGTCGAACACCCGAACGTCGACCCCGGCGGCCTCCAGCTCCGCCACCAGGCCGGCCTCGGTGGCCTCCGCCTCGCCCGGCGTGTTGGAGGCCACGACCCCCACGCCGGCACCGTCGAGGGCACCGCTGTCGATCAGGTAGCCGACCAGGGCGCGCAGGTTGGCCTCGAGCGTCGTGGCGGTCGTGAGCAGCCGCCCGCCGCCCCGCCGCACGTATTCCTCCGGCAGGGCCTGGTGGGTGATGAGGATCGAGTCGTGCTCCTCGGTGACGCAGAGCTGGGCGGTGCCCTGGAAGCTGGTGGAGTTCAGGAGCACGACGGCCTGGTGATCCTCAGTGGCCTCTATGCAGGCCGCGTTTCGCAGCGTGTCGATGTCGGTCCCGCCCGCGCCCAACGCGGCGACCTCCACCAGCCGCAGGTCGATCCTGCGCCCCCACACACCGCCGCAGCGGTCGTTGACGATGCGGGTGAACACCTCGAACATGTCGGTGGGATCGCCGACCGGTGCGGCGAATCCCATTTCGACGATCTCCTCGATCCGGGTGCGCACGTGCACGAGCGTGATGCTGCCGGCTCCGATGCCGGGGGCGGTGGCCCGCAGCGGCACGGCCGGCTCGCCGTGCGGGAGGCAGAAGGCGTCGAGCGAACCGAACGGATGATCCCGGTCGAAGCCCCGCTGGAACTCGGTGAAGACGCCGCCTCGGGGATCGTCGTGGACGTTGTCGGGGGTCTCCTCGCCGGCGCCGGTCGCCTCGTCGCCGGGAGCCGGAGTCTCGGCGGCCCCCTCGCCGGCGGGTCCGGTCGCCTCGGGCTCGCCGGTCCCGGCGCCGGCGGTGGGCGGGCTGTCCAGCGGAGCCGGGGCGCCACCCGCCGAACCGTCGCCACCGTCGCCGGCCTCCTCGCCGGCCTCGCCATCGGCCTCGGCCCCAACGGTGGCCGCGCCGCTGGGGACGGTCGCTCCCGGCGGCTCGGGCGCAGCGTACGGGGCGGCGGGCGTTCCGTCCCCGCTCGCACAGGCCGCCCCCGCCAGGAGCCCTGCCAGCGCCACAGCCGTCGAGCGCCCGAATCGGAACCCCCGTCCCACGGCGACTCAACATAGACGAGACCATGATTCCCGAACACCGCTCGAGCCGCGGCCGGTCAGGCACCGGACGGTCTCCGCGACACGGCCACCGGCGGGCACCGCGCTCCCACCACGACCCCCACCCCCGGCAGTCCACCGGGCGGTCTCCGCGGCGGCCACCGGTAGGGGATTCGGGGCCGGAGCCCTCCGATGGGGCAGACTCTCGGGGGTGAAATCCCGATCGCGGGCAGGTCCCCTCCTGGAGGTTCGCAACCTCTCCGCCGGTTACGGGCACGTACGAGTGCTGTTCGGGGTGAGCTTCTCGCTGGCACGCAGCGAGACAGTGGCACTGCTCGGCGCCAATGG
>JAPONU010000246.1 GCA_026713745.1 bacterium | reverse complement strand
ATGGTACGCGGAACTCACGATCATTGCCGTTCAATATCAAGATTTCTACTCATCCGGTACGGTGCCAGTCGTGTAGTGATGTGCCACGGGTTTTGCGTCGTCAGCTTGCTTGATTCCGGGCAACGGTGGTGGCGTTGATCAACACGGCTCGCGTTGTCAGTGCCGGTTCCCGGGAATATGTAGTGAGCGATACGTAGTATATGTATGATCGCTGCTGTGAAGGCGGTGACGATCACGATTCCCGAGGAGTTGGACGCCGAGGCTGCGGCCGAGGCGCGACGGCTCGGGATCTCCAAGTCCGAGCTGATCCGGCGAGGCTTGGCGGCTGTCCTGCCCGCCGGGCGGCTCGATGCGGGCGCTGATCCGTGGAGTGACCTGGCCGGATTCGGCGGTGAGGGGCTCAGTGTGGAGCCGGGCGAGATCGACGCGGTCGTCTACGGCTCGTGAAGTTCGCCGACACGAGTTGGTGGGTGGCCTGGGCCTTGCCCGACGACGCCCGCCATCGTGAGGCGCTGGAGGTTCTCGCCCGGGTCGGTGCCGGTGAGCAGGTCCTCACGACGAATCTGGTTGTTGGCGAGACCTGGACGTTCCTGCGCCGCAAGGACAGTCACCGCACGGCGGTCGGTTTCCTGGATCGCGTCGCGGTGCTGGAGTCGGCGCGCAAGCTGGTTCTGCACGCTGTGACCGCCGAACAGGAATCCAGGGCATGGGCCTGGCTGCGCCGCCGCGACGAGCGGGAGTACTCCTTCGTCGATGCGACGAGCTTCGAGGTGATGCGGGCACGCCGCCTTCGCGAGGTCTTGGCGTTCGACGACGATTTCGCAGCGGCAGGTTTCATCGAGATGCGCACGTGAGCGTGCCGGCGGATCGGATCGAGCGATTCCCCCGCGACAACCCCCGGGGCCGCTCCGGGTGACCGCGGGTTGGCCTCAGCGTTCGGACTCGCCCGGCTGAACGAGCGAACCCTCCGCCGCCCGGTCAGGCCGTTGATCGGCGATACCAGAACCGGGTTCGCCAACCACTCCGGAGATGACCGCCAGGCGGTGATCGGGTTCATCCAGCGCCCCGATGTGTCGGTCCGCAATTGGTGCACGAACAGCGGCGGCCACTTCAGGGCGTCGCGGTCGTCGGCCGGGTCGCCGTCGGAGGCTGGAGGCCGACGGTGCGGGCTTCTCTCAACGGGGTCCGTGCCAAGACGGTGAGCAAGCGGCGATTCGTGGGGTATCGCACGGTATTGATCGGTTCGAGGTGGTCTTCGACGAGGGGTCGTTGGTGGCTGGTGCGGGCCTGGTGACCGTGGGAACGTTGATGGGCCGGTTGGGTGGGCGAGGCGGTGGACGGGTCGGTGCGTCTCGGCGGGCGCGCCGGGGCGGCGGCGCCGGGGCGGAAGGTGTCGGTGGCTGAGGCGGCGCGCCGGGAGGCCTTCGTGGACCCGCCGGCGCGCCGCAACCGCGTCTGGCAGGCGGACTTCACCACCTTCGAGACCACCAGCGAGGGTACGTGGCGGCTGTGCCCGGTGGTGGACTGCGCCACCAAACTGGTCCTGGCGTGCCCGTTGGCGACGACCCAGGGCGCGACCGGCCTGATCTTCGCCCTGCACAGCGCCGTCGAGGCCGCTGAGGCGCTGCTGGGCCGCCCACTCGTGGTGGACTGCGTCGACGCCTGTCACACAAGCCGCCCAACACACGCGCGCAATCGTTTGTGGACACAGCAGAATTGAGGAGGATGCGCCGGTCACCAGTCGAATCGCACTCCACGAAAGGGCAGCAAAGCGAGGCCCAGCCGGCGGTTTGGCTGGTTACATCAGGTCCGGGAACTCGGGGCCTT
>JAPONU010000245.1 GCA_026713745.1 bacterium | reverse complement strand
GCCACGAAGTCGATGATGCCCGGGTGGTCGAGGTCCCTCAGCAGCGCGGCTTCGTGCCGCAGCGCCTCGCCGGAGTCCCCCTCCTTGACCGCCACCAGGTCCTGCCCGTGCAACTCGGAGCGAAGTGTCATGCAGCAGAGAATATCAAACATATGGAAATATCAGGAAAAATGTCGTACTAGTCCGCCGGCACGAGTCCGAGCGAGCGGTTCCATGCGGCGCCTGCCCGCACGTGATGCACCGCGGGTGGTCGGGCCGCTCCGCGCCAGGGGCCGCCCACAGCAGTCCGCGGCGGGCAGGAGTGCGAGCGGCTCCTAGGCTCGATCGTGCGAGTTGACGCCGAGGGTCGAGGTGTGCCGAGTGCGGTCGTGTGACGTGGTCGTCATCGGAGGCGGTATCGCGGGTATGTCCGCCGCCTATTCGCTCTCGCGCCGGGGAGCCGATGTTGCCGTGCTGGAGCGGGAGGACTCCCTGACGGCCCACAGCACGGGTCGGTCGGCCGCCCAGTACATCGAGACATACGGCGGTCCGGTGAATCAGGCGCTGACCGTTGCGTCCCGCGACTTCCTGGTGAGTGGCGGTGACGGCCTGGCGGAGGGGGAGTTGCTGGGGCCGCGGGCGGTCCTGTGGGTCGCCGCAGCGGGCCACCTCGAAAACCTGGAGCGGCTGCGGAGCGAGATGGTGCCGCTCTCGCCGCGCCTGGCGATCGTCGGAGCGGGCGAGGCCAGGACACACTGTCCCGTCCTGGACCCCGGGTGGGTGGCGGGAGGACTGCTGGAGGAGGGCAGCTACGACATCGACGTGGCCGGCCTCCACCAGGCGTTCCTGCGCGGGGCTCGCCGGGCGGGAACCACGGTCGTGCACTCCAGCCCGGTCGAGGCGATGGCACGCCGCGGCGACCGCTGGAGGGTTCGGGCCGCGTCAGAAACGTTCGCCGCGCCCGTCGTCGTGAATGCAGCCGGGGCATGGGCGGACGAGGTCGCCGGTCTCGCCGGTGTCGCACCGTTGGGACTGCGCGCACTGCGCCGCACCATCTTCACCTTCGCCGCGCCGGGTGAGTACGCGGCAGCCGGCATCCGGCACTGGCCGCTGGTGGCCGACATCGCCGGTACGTTCTACTTCAAGCCCGAGGGTCCCATGCAGTTGCTCGGCTCTCCGGCCGACGAGACGCCGGAGGTGCCCTGTGATGCACGCGCCGACGAATTGGACGTGGCGCGGGGGATCGACGCGGTGAACGCGGCCACATCGCTGGAGGTGCGCGCCGTTCGCTCGGTGTGGGCCGGTCTGCGGACCTTCGCCGCCGACCGTCACCCGGTCGTGGGGTTCGACGATGCCGTCGATGGGTTCGTGTGGTGCGCCGGTCAGGGAGGCACCGGGATCCAGACCTCCCCGGCGATGGGCGAGGCTGTCGCCTCCGTCGTCTGCGGAACGCCCCCGCCTGCGGTACTGCTCGACGTCATCCCGCGGCTCGCGCCGAGCCGGCTGCGTCGGCCCGCCTAGCCCCCGCGGTCCTCGCGGTCGCCGGACGGGGCGTCGGCGGGGGCAGGTGCCTCCCCGAGAAATCGATCGAGAGATCCGCGTGGCAGTTCTCCGGTCTCATCGATCGATTGAAAGTTCCCGGCGCCTCCCCGAGAAATCGATCGAGAGATCCGCGTGCGGGGACGACCTCGTGAGCGGGACTGACCGGAAGGTTTCGAGGGTGGCTGGATAGGCTTGGACGGCTACCCGCCTGCGAACTTCGACAGGTGCGGACACCGGTGGCAACGACAATTGTGGAAGGTTCCTCATGCGGCGACTCATTCTCCTGATTCTCGTGACAGCGCTGATCGCGGCGGCGTGCACGGGCGATGACACCCCGGCCGAACCGGCTGCTGTCGTCGACCCTGCCCCCGAGCCCGTCCCGGAGCCTGCGCCCGAGCCGGCCCCGGAGCCTGCGCCCGAGCCGCCCCCGCCGCCCGAGCCCGCCCCGGAGCCTGCGCCCGAGCCGCCCCCGCCGCCCGAGCCGGTCGAGGAGCCTGTCGAGGAGCCTGTCGAGGAGCCTGTCGAGGATGAGCCGGTGGATGAGCCGGTGGAGGAGCCGACCTCGGAGCCGGTGGAGGAGCCGACCTCGGAGCCTGTCGAGGATGAGCCTGTTGAGGAGCCGGCAGCGGAAGAGCCTGTCGAGGAGGAGCCGGTGGCGTTGCTGCCGGTGGATCCCGAGGTTCACGTCGGCACGCTCGACAACGGTCTCACGTATTACCTCCGGAACAACGAGGAACCCGGCAGCAACCTGTCGCTGCGCCTGGCGGTGAACGCCGGGTCCGTGAACGAACCGGCTCCGGACCTCGGCGTGGCCCACTTCCTCGAGCACATGATGTTCAACGGCACCGAGGACTACCCCCGCAACGAGATCGTCGAGGCACTGCGGGGCCTGGGGGTGGAGTTCGGCCCCGACATCAACGCCTACACCTCCTACGACGAGACGGTCTACGAACTCGACGTCGTCACCACCGAGGACGGTGCCGTGGAGACCGCCTTCAACGTCCTCGCGCAGTGGGCCCATGCGGCCACCATCTCCGAGGCCGACGTCGTTGAGGAACGCGGCGTGGTGCGCGACGAGCTGCGGCTGCGCTACGAGACCGGTTCGGGCATCATCTTCCAGATCTTCGATCGGGCCTACGTGGAGAACACCCCCTACGACGGCTACCACCCCATCGGCACCGCCGAGGTCATCGAGTCCATGAGCGCCGAGATGCTACGAGACTTCTACGAGACCTGGTACGTGCCGTCCAACATGGCTCTCATCGCCGTCGGCGACCTGCCCGTCGAGGAACTCGAGGCGCTCACCGAGGAGTACTTCGGTCCCATCCCCGCCGGCGATGCACCCCCGGACCCCGACATCTTCTCGCCGATCAGCGACGAGCCCGTCTACCTCGTCGCCACCTCGCCCAGCTGGGGCTACTCCTACATCTCGCTGGACCTGAAGATCCCCACCTGGGAGCGCGACACCGTCGAAGGCGAGCGCGCCGGGATGATGGAATCGCTCCTCGCGCACGTGCTGGACGCTCGCCTGAAGGACGCCTACGAGCAGGGCTTCCTCTCGCAGCTGGACCCGGCCAAGTGGGAGCCGTTCAACTACACCGACGGCATCCGCTTCTACGGCACGAACCTGCGCGCCGACGACCTGGCCACCGCCCTCGGCGACTACTGGTCGATGGTGCTGAGCCTGCAGGCTGACGGCCTCAGCGACGAGGACCTCCAACTGGCCGCGGACGTGGTGCGCAGCGACCTGCGGTTCGAACTCGACAGCGTCGGGACCACCCAGGACCACGAGTGGGCCGGGTTGTATGCGGCGCACTTCCTGGCCGGCGCGGACATCGGCACCGTGGCCGAGCGCCTGGCGCGGGTCGAGGCCCTGCTCGGCGAGATCCGGGCCGAGGACCTCACCGAGTACTTCCGCTCGGTGATGAGCGCGGCCGCCCCGATCGTGATCGCCGTCGGGTCCGACCCCTCCGAGGTGCCCACCGTCGAGGAGTTGCGCGCCGCCGTCGAGGGCGCCGTGCCGGGACCCGTGCCCGAGCGGACCGCCGAGATCAGCGCCCTCATGGAGGCCCCCGCGCCGGTCGATCCGGTTGCCGAGGGCCCGGTGGAGGCCATCGAGGATGCCTACGAGTGGACCTTCGCCAACGGCGCCACCGTGGTGTTCGTGCCGTCGGACATCGCCGAGGCGCAGGTGGACCTGCAGGCGGTCTCCCAGGGCGGCTGGTCGGCCATGGAGCCCGGCGACAGGGTCCTGGCCGGCAGGTTGGCCGTCCGGGCGGTCGGAAACAGCGGCCTCGGCGGCCTGGGCCCGTCGCAGGTGCAGCGGCTGCTCGAGGAGCGCAACGTCGGCGTGTCGTCCTTCATCGGCGAGACGACCGAGGGCTTCAGTGGCTCCGCCGCGGCCGACAGCATCGAGACGATGTTCCAGATGCTGCACCTGCTGGTGACCGCCCCCCAGGTGGACGACCAGGCCTTCGCCGAGGCGCGCCAGATCGGCGACATCCTGATATCCCTGGCGGAGTCCGACCCCGACTGGATGACCTGGATCGCCTCCATCGAGGCCCGCCATCCCGACGCCTTCGAGTGGTTCAACCCGATCGCCTCGCCCGAGGTGATCGCCGCCCTGGAGCCCGAGTCGCTGCTGGACCGCTACCTGCAGCGCCTCGGCGACGTGGACGACCTGCTCGTGGCCGTGGCGGGCGACATCGACCGGGACACCGTGGCCGAGATGGCGCGCCACTACATCGGCACGCTGCCCGCCGGCGAGGCCGACACCTTCGTGAACCGCCGCTCAGCCGAGCCGGCCGGCGTGGTGCGCCGCGAGGTGGTGCTGCCGCCCGACACCGGGGCAACCGGCGTGGAGATCTACTTCGAAGCGCCCCGTGCCGGGTTGACCGTGGCGCTGGACGTGACCTCGGCGGCTCTCAAGTCGATCCTGGACGCCCGCCTAATCGCCCAGGTCCGCGAGGACATCGGCGCCAGCTACAGCGCCGGGAGCCGCGTGTCGCCCATCCCGGCCCCCGAGCCCGGCGTCAGCGCTTTCGTCACGGCCTCCGGTGATCCCCAGTACATCGACCAGATCCAGGTCACGATCTTCGAGATCCTGGCCGACCTGGCGACCAACGGGCCGACCCTCGACGAGTGGGCGGAGGCGCTGGCGGT
>JAPONU010000244.1 GCA_026713745.1 bacterium | reverse complement strand
TGGGCGTTGCGCACGCCGACGGCCTCGGCCAGGTCGCACGCCTCGCCCCAGACCTCCGACGCCGCGGAGGCCAGTTCCTCCGGCACGTGGGCGCCGTCGATGCCGCCTGTGGCTCGCCGGTGCATGTTCAGGACCCGCAGCACGTCGGCGCGATTGGCGGTGTACTGCTCGAACGGTCCCAGGCGCGCCGCAATGTGTGCCGAGGTGCGGTACGCCTCACCGCACATCACCGCGGTTACCGCGGCGGCCGTCGCCCGACCGCCCGGCGAGTCGTACGGCAGACCCATGGTCATGAGCAGGGCGCCGAGGTTGGCGTAACCCAGGCCGAGCTGCCGGAACGCAACGGCGTTGCGGCCGATCGCGGCGGTCGGGTAGTGGGAGCGGCCGACCAGGATCTCCTGAGCGCAGAACACCACCCGGACCGCCGCCCGGAAAGCCGTCACATCGAAGCGCCCGTCGGCTCCGAGGAACGACAACAGGTTCAGGCTGGCCAGGTTGCAGGCTGAGTTGTCGAGATGCAGGTACTCCGAACAGGGGTTGGAGGCGTTGATGCGCCCAGCCGACGGAGTGGTGTGCCAGCGGTTGATGGTCGTGTCGAACTGCAGGCCCGGGTCCGCGCACTGCCACGCCGCCACGGCGATCTGATCCAGCAGGTCGGCGGCGTCCACAGTCTCGAGGGCCTCGCCGGTGGTGCGTGCCGTCAACTCCCACTCGCGGCCCGCCAGGGCGGCCACCATGAACTCGTCGCTGACACGGACGGAGTTGTTGGCGTTCTGGTACAGCAGCGAGGTGCTGTCGACCCCGTCGAAGCTCAGATCGAACCCGGCCTCGCTCAGTGCCTGTGCCTTGCGCTCCTCGCGAGCCTTGCACCACACGAACTCGACGATGTCGGGGTGATCGGCGTCGAGGACGACCATCTTGGCGGCACGCCGGGTGGTGCCCCCCGAACGGATGGCCCCGGCGGAGGCGTCGGCGCCCCGCATGAAACTCACCGGCCCGCTGGGGCGCCCGCCGCCGGAGAGGTGCTCGGAAGCCGAGCGGAGGCGGCTGAGGTTGACGCCCGCCCCCGAGCCGCGCTTGAAGATCAGCCCCTCCTCGGTGTACCAGTTGAGGATCGACTCCATGGAGTCGTCCACCGAGAGGATGAAGCAGGCCGAGGACTGCGGCCGGGCACCCGCAACGCCGATGTTGAACCACACCGGCGAGTTGAAGGACGCCTTCTGGGTGACCAGCAGGTGCGTCATCTCGTCGCCGAAGGCGGTCGCCTCGGCCTCGTCGGCGAAGTAGCCGTCCTCGGCGCCCCAGCGACTGATGGTTCCGGCCACCCTGTCGATGACCTGGCGCAGCGACCACTCCCGGTCCTCGCCGCCTAGCCGGCCGCGGAAGTACTTCTGGGAGACGATGTTGACGGCGTTCTGTGACCAGGAGGCGGGGAACTCCACGCCGGCCTGCTCGAATACGACGTCGTTGCCGGCTCCGGCGATGAGGGCGCGCCGCCGGCTCCAATCCACCGTGTCGTAGGGATGCACGCCTTCGACGGTGAACCAGCGCTGGATGCCGATACGGATCTGCTCGGACAGGACGGTCACGTGCTCACCTTGCCTCCCGGCGCGCTACCGGGGCTCCCAGCAGCCACCTCGTGGACTCAACTCTAGATCGGGGTTGGCTGAAGCTACCCATCGGCCACCTGCCGGAGACGGGCTCTCGCCGAGGCGTCGGGCGATTCCCGGAGATTTCCCGCCGGTCGGTGGACGTTTCCACCACCCGGGCAGAGATTTCCCCCAGGGCCTTCCGCAGCCGTTCTGTGGATACCTTGTGGAGAGACGACGCAGGCACCGCCCGAAGCGCTGGAGGACCGATGGTCGCGATGCAACAGGTCTGGCCCCGGTTCGTCCCGGAGGTGGACCATCTCGAGGTGTACGAGCAGGTGGCACGACCCCGCTGCCCCGACCGGCCCTGGGTGATGCTCTGCATGATCACCAGCGTGGATGGCTCAGTGAGCGTGCAGGGCCGCTCGGGCCCGCTGGGAGGGCCGACGGACTGGGCGGTGCTCAGCGCCCTGCGGGGCTGCGCCGATGCCATCGTCGTGGGCGCCGGCACTGCCCGCAGCGAGGACTACGGGCCGCCGTCGCCGGCGGCGGAGGTCCGCGAGCGCCGGCTGGAGAGAGGCCAGGAGGCCGTGCCGCTGCTCGCCGTCGTGAGCGCCCGCGGTGAACTGGATCCAGCGGCCCGGCTGTTCGGCGGCCCCGAGCGTGTGCGGCTCTACCTGGCCGCGGCCGTGCCCGCTCCGCGGCGGGAGCGCCTCGCCGAGGTGGCCGACGTGCGCACCGCCGGGGAGCGGGCGGCCGAGGCGGCCGCGATCACCGCCGACCTGGCCGCCGAGGGCCGTTCGCTCATCCTGCTGGAGGGCGGGCCCCACCTGAACGCCGCCTTCGCCACCGCTGACCTGATCGACGAGTTCTGCATCACCCGGTCGCCGCTGCTGGCGCCCGGCGGACCCGGCATGATCGAAGGCGCCGCACCACAGGCGGGGCACAGCCTCCGGCTGGACCGCCTGCTCGTGGCCGACGGCATGACCTTCGCCCGCTACCTGCGACGGCGCGATCCTCACGAGTCGGCCTGAGGCCCGTCGGCGCTGGGGACGGGCGCCGTCCCCAGCGCCGGGGCCACCAGGCGCTCACCCACGTAGCCTCCGAGTTGGAACACTCCCCACAGGGCGCCCCAGAGGAGGCACACCAGCGCGGCGAGCACGACGGCGCGCCGCCACAGATAGACCCGGGCCGAGCGGCGGGTGCTCGCATCACCGGGGGCCGGCGCCGCTACGCCTGGGGGGGACGGTTGCGCCGGCACTGTTGTGAATTCCATACCCGACAGCGTGACCGGGGGGTGTGACACAGCGAGCGCTGACGGCTCCAGCCGCCGCGACGCAAAGGGTCCTTGACTTGCAGGTCGCGATCTGCCAACATGCGTACCAGCTATGTGTGAGCCTGCAGCAGAGATGCACGAATGTGCTCCATCACTTTGTCCTGCTGTGGTTCCGGCGAGTGCTCGAGAGGGCATGACAACATTGTAACTCGAAACACCTGTACATATCAAGTCCGGATCAGCAGATCCGGTCCGCATGAGGAAGGCCAGCATGAGCAGCAAGACAACGACCTACAACACCGAGAGCGCCAAGCCACCAGCCGCGGCCGTAGCCAAGCTGTCAGAACGGCGCCGGGCCATCATCCACTTCGTCGCCGAGTACACCCGCGAGCGCGGCTATCCGCCGTCGGTGCGCGAGATCTGCAAGGCCGTCGGTCTCATCTCGCCGGCGTCGGTCCAGCGCCACCTCGTGATCTTGGAGCAGCAGGGATTCCTGCGGCGCGACCCCACCAAGCCACGAGCGCTCGAGGTGAGCTACGACCCGGTCTCGGGACACGCCGTAGACCGCCATCCGGTCAGCTACGTGCCCCTCGTCGGCGACGTGGCGGCCGGTTCGGGTGTCCTGGCCCACGAGAACATCGAGGAGACGCTGCCGCTGCCGACGGAGTTCGTCGGCCAGCAGGACGCTTTCGTGGTGCGCGTGCGCGGCGACTCGATGACCGGCGACGGCATCCTCCACGGCGACCTGCTGGTGGTGCGGATGCAGCATCTCGCAGGCGAGGGCGACATCGTGGTGGCCGGCCTGCCCGGCGACGAGGCGGCCGTGAAGCGGTTCCGCCGCGAGGGCGACGAGGTCGTGCTGGTGTCCTCGAACCCCGACTACCCGCCCCAGCGCTACCCGGCGAAGGACCTGCAGATCTACGGCCGGGTCGTCAGCGTGCTGCGCCGAATATGACCGCGGCCAGCGCCTCGTAGACCGTCTCCAGGGAGTCGCGGGTCACATACTCCCCCGCCGTGTGGGCCAACTCGGCGTCGCCCGGACCGAAATTCAACGCGGGCACGCCGCGCTCGGCGAAGAACGCCGCATCGGTCCATCCCAGCTTGGCGCGCACCGCGCCCGGCCCCCCTCCGGCCTCGACAATCGACGCCAGCAACGGGTGGTCGAGATGCGGCGCAGCCGCGGGTGCCGTCTCCAGAACCTCCACGGAGTCGCCGTCGGTGAGGTGCCCGGCGAGCAGCTCCCGCACGTGGTCCTCGGCCTCCTGCGGTGTGCGGTCGGGTGCAAAGCGGTGGTTCAACACGAGGGCGACCTCGTCGGGCACCACGTTGCGCGCAACCCCACCGGAGACCGACGTGGCCTGCAGTGCCTCGCCGAACGCGCACCCATCGATCACCGGTCGCCGCGGTTGGTACGCCCGCAACACCTCCAGCAGGTGCCCGAGGCGATGGATGGCGTTGCTGCCCATCCACGGCCGTGCCGTGTGCGCTCGCCGGCCGGCCAGCGTGACCCGGAGGTGCATCGTGCCCTGGCAGCCCGCCTCGGGCACCGCACCTGTCGGCTCGCCGAGCACGGCGGCGTCGGCGGCCAGCAGGTCGGGGCGCGCCTCGGCCACCTCCAGCAGCCCGCTGTGCTCCCTGGCGATCTCCTCGGCGGCGTACCACACGTAGGTCACGTCGACCGCCGGACTCCGGGAGGCCGCGGCAAGGGCCATCATGACGGCCAACCCGCCCTTCATGTCGGCCGCGCCCAGCCCGGTTACCCGATCCCCCGCCAGGATCGCATCGCTGTTGCCGTCGGGCGGCACGGTGTCGAGATGCCCTGCCACAAGCAGCCGCATGGTTCGACCCCCGGTGGTGCGCGCCACCACGTTGTCGCCGATCCGGTGGGTCTCCAGCCATTGGTGCCCGGCGCACCACGCCTCGGTGTGGTCGGCCAGGCGGCGCTCGGAGCGGCTGACCGACGGGATTCCGACGAGTTCGGCAGTCAGCGCCAGCAGGTCCACCGGCGGCGCGGCGACGTTCACGGCGCGACTCCTCGCTCGCTCAGGTGGCCGCCCCGTGGTCGCGCAGCACGTCGTTGAGGACCGACTTGTCGTGGCGCTCGCCGGGGGTGAGGTGCTTGACCACCAGCACGCAAGGAAGACCGAACTCCCCGCCGGTGAACGTGCGCGGCCGGGTGCCTGACACCGCCACGCACCACGCCGGCACCGCGCCGCGGCCCAGTTCCTCGCCGGTGGTGGCGTCGATGACCGGGATGGACCCGGTGAGGATGCAGCCCGCGCCCAGCACGGTGCCCTCGCCGACCCGCGCCCCGTCGGCCACGATGCAGCGGCTGCCGATGAGGCACTCATCGCCCACGAAGACCGGGGTGGCCTGCGGCGGCTCCAGGACGCCGCCGATCCCCACCCCTCCCGACAGGTGCACGTTGCGGCCGATCTGCGCGCACGACCCCACCGTCGCCCAGGTGTCCACCATCGTGTTGGCCCCCACCCAGGCTCCGATGTTCACGTAGCTGGGCATCATCACCACCCCGGGCGCCTGGTAGCTGCCCCAGCGAGCCGACGCACCCGGCACCACCCGCACGCCTCTTTCCTGGTAGCGGGTCTTGAGCGGGATCTTGTCGGCGAACTCGAAGGGGCCCAGTTCGGTGGTCTCCATCTCCGACAGCTTGAAGAGCAGAAGGATGGCCTGCTTCAACCACTCGTGGACGACGACGTCTCCGTTCGGAGCCATCTCGGCCACTCGCACCTCGCCGGCATCCAACAGATCGATGGCCTCGTGGACGACCCGGCGGGCCTCGGTGTCGCCGGCGGACAACCCGGAGCGGCCGGCCCACAACTCACCGATCGTGGCCTTGAGATCAGCGCGGTAGATCATGCGCGCAGGCTAGCGGCGGCCGCCGGGTGTCCCCGGAGCACCGAGCCGCTCGGCCAGCAGCGCCAAGCGTCCATCGGGCACCGTCGCCGCCAACCGCACGTGACCGGCACCGGCTTCCCCGTAGAACTCACCGGGGCTGACCAGCATCCCCACGGTGGCGGCCAGCCGCTCGGCCAGGTCCCAGGCATCGCCGCCGGGAGCCTGCACCCAGAGGTAGAAGGCACCCTCGGGTAACGGCGCTTGCAACCCGAGCCCCGCCAGAAGGTTTGACAGCGTTTCCAGACGGCCCCGGTAGCGCTGCCGCTGCTCTTCGACGTGCGTGTCATCGTTGAGCGCAACGGTCGCGGCGGCCTGGACCGGCCCGGGGACCATGAGCCCGAGGTGGCGGCGTGCCTGGCCGCAGAAGTCCACCAGTTCGGCGTCGCCGGTGAACAGGCCGGCGCGCATGCCGGCGAAGTTGGAACGCTTCGACAGCGAGTGGACGGCCACGACCCCGTCGGAGCGGTGCGCCAGGATCGATCTTCCCACCAACGGCGGCCCGGCGGGGGCTCGGTCCCAGACGTACTCGACATAGCACTCGTCGCTGCAGACGACGACACCACGCTCCTGTCCCCAGGCGACCGCCGCGGCCAGATCCTCCACGGC
>JAPONU010000243.1 GCA_026713745.1 bacterium | reverse complement strand
GTCGGCAGCACCGACATGGCGAACAGGTAGAACATCTTGGTGAGGGGCTGCAGGCGCAGCTCGGCGAACGGGCCGCACACCGGCAGCCACATCGCGATGGCCGTCACGAACAGGAGCAGGTGCGCGGTGTAGTGGAAGACGCCGTTGCCGGCGCTGGTGTTCACGACCCAGGGAATGTGCGTGATCGCCACGACCACGTTGAACGTCACACCCACCACCACCGGGCGCAGCAGGCGGCGCGCCACCGGCCGGGCCGGGTCGAGCACCCGCCGGGCGATCCATTCGGGTGTGGCCAGCAGCAGCAGGGGCGGCACCACCAGCGTGATCAGCAGGTGCTGCACCATGTGGACCGAGTACAGGTACTCCTCGGAGATGTCATGGACGGGCCAGTCGCTGGCGAGCCAGAGCAAGCCCACCGCCGCCAGGTAGCAGCCCTTGCGGCGCCGCTCCACGACCTCGCCCGCCGCCGGGGCAAGGACCCGCACCACGTAGATGCCGACAACCAGCGCGACGAGCACGATGACCCACACCTCGGGGTGTGGTGTCCAGCCCCAGAGCTCGTAGTCGATGAATTCCCGCATCGTCCACCCCCGGACGCCGGGGTCAGACGCCCCAGATACGGAAAGCGGTCAGCATCACCAGGTAGACCCCGAGGGCCAGGACGATCCCCGCCACGAATACGCGCCTGAACAGCACCGAGTCGAACTTCAGGTGCATGAACCAGGCCACCACGTAGATGAACTTCAGGATCATCAACACGATCAGGACCACGTAGATCGCCGCGTCGCCGAGGTTGTGCACCGACTCGAAGTAGGTGAAGACCTCCAGCGCGGTGAGGGCGCCCAGGATCAGGGCGATCTTGACGTACTGCCGGTCCGAGGGGTGTTCGTGTTCGTCGCCGTGGTCGGCGGCGGCGTCCGGCGCGGCCTCCTCGAGGGCCTCGGGCGCGGAGGGTGTCTGCGTCATGGAGCGGCGACCTCCCCTACTGCGGGAAAAGGTAGATGATCGTGAAGATGAGGATCCACACGATGTCGACGAAGTGCCAGTACAGGCCGATGAGTTCGACGGTCTCGGCGTTGCGGGGGCTGAGGCGGCCACGCAGGCTGGCCACCAGCGCCGACATCAGCATGACGATGCCGATCGTCACGTGGGCACCGTGGAACCCGGTGAGGGTAAAGAAGGCCGACCCGAAGATGTTGGTGGTGTAACCGAGTCCGAGGTCGACGAAGACGGTGAACTCGTAGACCTGCCCGGCGATGAACGTGCCGCCGAGCAGGGCGGTGGCCACGATCCAAATCCGGAAGTTCCGCTCCTCCCCCCGGTTGAGGGCCGACAGCGCCAGCACCATCGTCAGCGAACTCATCAGCAGCACGAATGAACTCACCGACGTGAACGGGATGTCGAAGACGTCGTTCGGTCCTATCTCGCCGGCCGGCAGCCGGGACTTGGCGAACATGTAGACGGCGATGAGGGCGCCGAAGAGCAGGCACTCCGACCCCAGGAACAGCCACATCGCCACCTTGTTGTGTGTGAGGCCCGTGGTCGTGGGCGGGTGCGCGGGAGGCGCGTGGCCGGCGTCGGTCGGGGTGGTCACGGCCGGGGTGGGGTCGGCGACGTCGGTCACGGTTGAGCCTCCGCCACCGGACCGCCGGAGGTTCCCGCCGCGGCCAGCTGCCGCGCGCCGTCACCGTCGGCTGGTTCACCCTCGCCGTTGCCGGAGGCGCCACCCCCATTGGCACCGTTGCCGGCCTCGCCGGAGGGATCGGCCTCGTGGTGATCGTCGTGCCCGTGGTCTTCGGGGTCGTCGGGCGGTTCGAACACCCAGCCGTACAGGCCGCCCAGGATCACCAGCGCACCGATACCGGTGATCCAGAGGTTGTAGATGAGCCCGTAGGCCACCAGGGGCAGCCCGAGAGCCACCACGACCGGCCAGTACGAGGGCGAGGGCAGGTGCACACCCGTGGCGCTGCCGTCGTGTGCCACGTCCTCCGCCCGGGCGATGCGCGTCACCTTCCCGTCGGTGCCGATGCGCCACTTACGGTGCCAGAACTCGTCCTGGCGCGTCACGGTGATGTCACGGTCGAAGTTGTGGGTGGGGACCGGTGAGGCGGTCATCCACTCCAGGCCGCGGGCGTCCCACGGATCGGGACCCACCGGGGGTGAGCCGCGGGCACGACGACGGCTGACGCCGATGTTCCAGAAGAACAGCAGGACGCCGGCGGCGATGACGAAGGCGCCGATGGAGGCCACCATGTTCCAGAGGTTGAACCCGGAGTCCGCCGCGTAGCTGTGAATGCGGCGCGACATGCCCTGCAGGCCCAGGATGTGCATAGGCCCGAACGTGAGGTTGAAGCCGATGAGGAGGATCCAGAAGCCGATCTTGCCGAGCTTCTCGTTGAGCTTGTAGCCGAACGCCTTCGGCCACCAGAAATAGAAGCCCGAGAGCATCCCCATCAGGGAGCCACCGAATATCACATAGTGGAAGTGGGCGACGATGTAGTAGGTATCGGTCTGCTGCGTGTCGGCGGGCGAGATGGCGTGGGTCACGCCCGACAGGCCGCCGATGGTGAACATCGCCACGGCCCCGACGGAGTACAGCATCGCGGTGTTGAACCGCAATCGGCCCCCCCACATGGTCGCCAGCCAGTTGAGGATCTTCACCCCTGTGGGCACGGCGATGAACATCGTGGACAGCGAGAAGACCGCCACCGAGACCGGTCCGATGCCGGAGGTGAACATGTGGTGGGCCCACACGCCCCAGCCCATGAAGCCGATGGCGATGCCGGAGAAGACCATGAACGGGTAGCCGAAGATGGGCTTCCGGCTGAAGACGGGGATGACCTCGGACATGATCCCGAACGCCGGCAGGATGAGGATGTACACCTCGGGATGGCCGAAGATCCAGAAGAGGTGCTGCCACAGCAGCGGATCGGCGCCCGCCTCCACGTTGAAGAAGTTTGCGCCGAACAGCCGATCGAAGCTCAGCAGGAACAGTGCGACGGTGATGACCGGGATGGCGAACAGCAGCAGGAACTGCACGACCAGCAGCATCCAGCTGAGCACGGGCATACGGAACAGGCTCATGCCGGGAGCGCGCATGTTGAGCACGGTCGTGATGAGGTTGATGGCGCTGACCAGCGAGGCGATACCGGCGATCTGCAGACCCAGGGCGTAGAAGTCCATCCCGTGACTCGGCGAGTAGACGAGCCCGCTGTTGGGCGCGTAGCCGAACCAGCCGCCGTCGGGTGCGCCGCCGAGGAACCACGAGGTGTTCAAGAAAATGCCCCCGGCCAGGAAACACCACAGGCTGAAGGCGTTGAGCCGGGGGAAGGCAACGTCCCGGGCACCGATCTGCAGCGGCAGCAGGTAGTTGGCGAAGGCGGCCGCCATCGGCATGATCACCAGGAACACCATCGTGACGCCGTGCATGGTGAAGACCTGGTTGTAGGCGTCCTCGCTGAGCACGTTGCCGCCGGGGACGGCCAGCTGCAGCCGGAGCAGCAGCGCCTCGATGCCGCCGATCACCAAGAACAGCAGAGCCGCGGCGCCGTACATGATGCCGATGCGCTTGTGATCGACGGTGAAGAGCCAACTCTTCCAACCCGTCTCGCCCGTGGGCCGCGAGAACACCCCGAGCGACGTCGAGGGCCGCACCAACTGCTCGCCTGCAGTGAGTTGCAGCGGAGGTTCGGAGGTGGTCGTCATAGTGGTTGCCGGAGTCTCTCTGGGTTTCTCGGTCTCGGTCTTGGCTCGAGTGTGCTCTGTCTCTGCTCTGTGCTGTCTAGCGCAGGGTCATCAGGTATTCGACCAGCGCGTCGATCTCGCCGTCGGTGAGACCCGGGAATGCGGTCATGCCGCGTGCGCCGTCGGCGTCGTTCGCCTTCTGGCCGGGTGCGTTGCGGATCCAGGCTTCCAGGTCTCCGCGGTTCAGGTCGCCCCGCTCGGCCACCTCGAGGTAGGGGATCCGCTCGGCGCGGTCCTCGTAGAGGTCGAAGATCGAGCCGGCGAAGGTGGTGCGGCTCGCCACGTGCGTGAGGTTCGGGGCCGCGCCCGACACCAGAGCCGAGGTTATGGCGTTCGCACCGGCGTAGTCGCCCATGCCATCGGGCAGGTCGTCGAGGTTCACGTCGGAGACTCCGTTGACGACGTGGCAGTTGGCGCAGTTGGCCAGGAAGACCTCCTGGCCCTCGTAGCCGGGCTCGCCGGGCTCCAGAGGCGCGGCATCGACCAGTTGGCCCTGCACCCACTCGTCCCACTCGGCAGGCTCCAACACGACGGCGTACATGCGCATGTAGGCGTGTGAGAGCCCGCAGAACTCGGTGCATTGACCCATGTAGCGCCCCGGCTCATCGGCCTCGATCACCCACGGGTGGGTGCGGCCGGGGACGGCGTCCTTCTTGCCGTTCAACCGCGGGATCCAGAACGAGTGGATCACGTCACGGGAGGTGATCCCCAGAGGCACCTGCTGGCGTACCGGCATCACCAGCTCATTGGCGGTCACGATGTCCGGCGGCGTGGAGGTGTCCCCGTCCAGGTGGTACTGGAACTCCCACCACCACTGCTGGCCCACGACCGTGACCCGCAGATCGTCCTCGGCGGCCGACACTTCGTTCAGATCCACCAGGGAGATGAGCGTGAACACCGAGATCACGGCGAGCAGGATCGTGGGGATGATGGTCCAGGCCAGCTCCAGGCGGAGATTGCCGTGAACCTGCTCGGGATACTCGTCGTCCCCGTAGAGGTCGTCCCCGTCGGGGTCATCGCTGTGGACCGCCGCAGCCGCGGCTCGACGGCGCGCCCGGTACCGGACGGCCAGGTAGATGATCGCACCCTGCACCAGGAAGAAGACGATGATGGCCACCCCGAGAACGGGGAAGAACAGGTCGTTGATCTCCTGCGCGTCGGGACCCGCCTCGGTAAGCGTGTCCAGCGGATGCTCGTCGGCACAGGCGGTCAGTGCCAACGCCACCGCCAACGCCACCAGCGCCAGCCGGAGGCGCCGCCACAGGTTCGGGCCGAAGCGGCCGCCGGCTTGTTCGCCCATCATTCGTCGCCCTCGTGGACCTCGACAGCGTCATCCGAGCCGTGCTCATCCGCGTGGCCGTGATCGTAGGAGCCCGCGGCGGCAGCCACGATGCCGGCGGCCACGACCGCCACGGCGGCGAACGCCAGCACGGTCGTGATGACCGACTTGGATATCCGGGGCCGGGCGACGAACAGCATCGCCACCAGCAGGATGACTGCCGAGACCCCCGCCGCGATCCAGACGGCGCTGAACTCGCTGACCGCCAGCAGGACACGCGAACCCCCGACGACCAGGATGGCGATACTCGCCGCGCCCAGCACGGGGATCTCGATGGGAGCCATCAGCCGGTTGCGCAGCGCCCGATTCGCAGCCGGGTCGCCGGTGGCACGGTCCGCCCACGCGGTGACCATCCATTCGAACGCCACGACGCCGGCCAGGATGATCCCGATCACGAAGATGGCCGCATGGGTGACCAAACCGATCACCACCACGGCCGCGGCGAAGGCCAAGAGCGGTGGCCAGTACGAGGGATGGGTCGGCGCCACGCTCGGAGGCGTCTCACCGGTCGGGGAGAGTTCGCCCACGGACTCGGCGTCGGCGTCGCGGAACGCCACGAGCATGCAGCCGAGGCCGCAGCCGACCAGAGCGGCGAAGAACAGCACGATGAACCCCGTGTGGTCCCCGACGCCGCCCTGCCATCCGAGGCTGATGACACCCTTCCAGGCGTTGCGGTCCACAACCCCCAGGTAGTCCGCACCGGCAGGGTCACCGGTGGCAACCCCGTAGACGACTGCACCCACGGCGGCCAGGACACCGAAACCGAAGAAGAGCTTGAAGCCCGGAGTCAGCACGGCTTCGACCTCACGGCCGTCACAGCCGGCGAGGTAGGAGTGCAGCCGGAGGAACGCATCACTTCGTCACGAAGAGTCCGACCCAGATGACCAGGTACAAGAAGACCATCACGTGCCAGAGCAGGGCCGCAGCGGACATTCCGTCGAGGTGGACGCTCGGCACCGGTGAGGCGAGGGTCCTGATCGCCATGACGAAGAGGTAGGCGAGCGCCACGGTGACCAGAGCGAGATGGCTGGCCGAGATCGTGTAGATGAGCGGAGCCGCCAGGCTGCCGCCGTCGATCGTCAAGCCCATCTGCCGGTACTGGAATGCGGTCTGGTTGATCACCGCCACCCCGAACATGGCCGTGACGACCAGCGCGATGAGGGTGTGGCGGCGGTCGTCCCGCTTGGTGGCGTGCACCACCCACTGCATCGTCACGACGCTCAGCAGCAATGTCCAAGCCATCACCGTCGGCGCCGTCAACTCGATACGAGCCCCGGCCGGAATCCAGGACTGGCCGGGGTTGGCCCGCAGGAAGTCGGCACGCTCGGAGAAGTAGACGCCCAGCAGCCCGCCGAAGTACATCAGCACGGCGGCCGCCGCGAATCCGGTGCCCACCTGCAGGGTCCGCCGGCGCGGTGCTACAGCCGGAGCCACCAGCTCGGTTGCCGCGGCGGCAGGCTCGCTCACGAGTCACCCCTCTCGCCGGTGGTGGGCGCCGGTGCGTCCCACAGCGGGTGCGCCGAACGCACCGGGGCCAGCGGCTCGTCACCGAAGTTGTCCACGGGCGGGGGTGAGGCGGCGAACCACTCCATCGTGTGCCCGCCCCAAGGGTCGGGAACCGTCGAGGCTCCCTTGCCGAGGGCGGCGCCGCCGCGCAGCGTCACGATCACGACGACCACCAGACCCGCGAGGACCCCGATGGCGCCTATGGCGGCAAGCACGGCGACAACCTCGGCGCCTGCCGAGGAGAAGCTCGCGCTGGGGCGTTCGGGCTGCCCCAGGAATCCGGCGATGAGGCCCATCAGGCCCACCAGCAATCCACCGGCTCCCAGGATCGCCGCGGTGCCGAACCCGGCGGCGTGCGACGCCCTGCGGCCGAAGATCTTGGGACTCCAGTAGAAGAGGCCGGCGACGGCGCCGAGCACGGCGGCCATGGCCACGAGGTCCAGGAGGCCGGCGCCGGCCATGGTCCCCCGCAGATCGTCGAGGGGCGCGAGCGCGCGATCCAGATCGGCCTGCCAGGACTCGTTGTGCCGGGCAAAGCTCCGCAGGAACCCCACGGCTCCACCCAGCACCCGGATGAACCCCGCGATCGCCGCGAAGACCAACACGCCGAGCGCGGACATCGCCACCGCCAAATGCCCGCTGGGTCGAGGAAACCGGCGAGCGCTGCGACCCAGATCGGCCCAGCCTCCCAGCAGGCCCAAGACCACGAGAGCCACGACGATGCCACTGACCACGTACAGCGGCGTCGTCTGCGCCGTCGGGTTGAAGAAGCGCTGCAGGTCGGCGCCGAAGCTGAATACTCCGGCCACACCCACCAGCGAGAGCATGAGTCCCCGACGCCGCTGCGGAGCGCCGAAGGACACCGGCAGGATCTCGCCCACGACACCGATGACCGGGATGGCGAAGACGAACACCTGGGGCTGGTCGAACACCCAGGAGACTTGCTCGAAGAGGTTGTGCCCGGACCCGAAGCGCGCCGCGCTCGGGCCCCGCAGGTCGACCCACATGATGACCAGGTTGGCCACCAGCACCGGCAGGCTCAGAAGCCAGACGGCACCGGTCACCAACATCGACCAGGAGAAGAGCGGCATCCGTTCGAGGCTCATGCCTGCCGGTCGCTGCGTACACATGGTGGTGAGCAGCACCGCCGTGGCCCCGAGCAGCGACAGGACCACCATGGCGAAGGAAAGCAAGGAGAGTTCCACCGCCCGCTGCTCGCCCCCGGCGACGAGGCCCCCGTCGATCGCCCAGGAGGCAATGAGGACGCCGGCTCCCGTGAGCCAGCCCCAGAACGAGGCCGCGGCAGCCCGCGGGAAGGCCACGCCCCTGGCGCCGATCTGCAGCGGAACCAGGTGAGTGGCGAGCCCGATCCACAGCGGCACGACGAACAGGAAGATCAATCCGACCCGGTACAGCGTGAAGACCTGCCGGAACGACTCGATACCCGCGAAGACCTCGAGGGCCGGAAGGTCGGCGCGCTCGAGGTGCAGCAGCAACCCGCACACCAGAACGAATCCGCCGAGCAGCAGCGACGCCAGAATCCACATCCGCCCGAGCGTCTTGTGGTCACCACTGGACAGAAGTCCGGCGAGCCCTCCCGCGCTCGGCGTGTCTTCCGACGTCACCGGGGCGTGCTCGTCCGTGACAGGAGCGTGGGTCGCGGTCGCGGTCATACGAATTCGGTAACGGGGTTCGGGTTGTCCGTTCGGTATGACCGCTCGGCGAGATCCGTTCGACCGGCGGTCAGGGGGCCTGATCCAGCCCGGAACTGTAACGCGAGTCCGCGGGCAGCCCGCACCGGAGCGGATCGGGCCTGTTTCGCGCCGGTGGCTGACACCATCAGACCGTCTGGCTCATCAGACGAGCTGATCGAGGGCCATCGCGCCGAACAGCACCACGACATAGGTGATGGACCAGTTGAACAGGCGCATCGCCACCTGCGGTGTGCCATGGCGAAGCAGCCGGATTCCCAGGGCCACGAAGACAATGCCGGCCACGAGGGCGGTGGCGAGGTACAGCGCGCCCAGTTCGGCCACGAACCCGAAGGCGATGCTCGTGACCCAGAGAACCACGGTGTAAGCGATGATGCGCACTGCCACGGTCCGGATCGAGCGGACCGCAGGCAGCATCGGCACCCCAACCTGTGCGTAGTCGTCGCGGTACCGCACAGCCAGCGCCCAGAAGTGGGGGGGTGTCCAATAGAAGATCACCGCGAACAGCAGCAGCGGCGCCCAGTCCAGCCGGCCCGTCACGGCCGTCCACCCCACGAGTACGGGGACCGCTCCGGCGGCTCCGCCGATGACGATGTTGCGCTCGGACCGCCGCTTCAGCCAGAGGCTGTACACGAACACGTAGAACAGCGTGGCGCTCACCGCCAGGGCCGCGCTGAGCAGATTCACCAACAGCCAGAGCCAGATGAACGCCGCGACCTCCAGGAGGATCGCGAACACCAAGGCGTTCCGGGGGCTGATCCGGCCCGTCACCAGGGGCCGGTCCCGGGTGCGCTGCATGATGCTGTCGATGTCGCGGTCGATGACCATGTTGAGCGCGTTGGCTCCGCCGGCGGCGAGCGCACCGCCGGCGATGACCGCGGCCATGAGCCACACCGGAGGCAGACCTCGCTGGGCAACGATCATGGTGGGAACCGTCGTCACGAGCAGCAACTCGATGATGCGCGGTTTGGTCAGCGCCACGTACGACGCGACCGTCGCCCGGGCTTTCGTCGCAGGCATCGGCGCAAGCGTACGAGACCCGCGTGTTCAATACTCCGATCGCGGCGCCGCTGTTCCCTGCGGGAGCCGGAGTGGCCGGCTCCTAGGCTGACCGCCGATGTCGCTCCGGCGGAACGGAATCAGCGCGGCCACCTACCGCCGGATCACCATGCTGGCCCTCGTGGCACTGATCTTCATCATCATCACCGGTGGTGCCGTGCGCCTGACCGGCTCCGGGCTGGGCTGCTCGGACTGGCCAACCTGCGAGGAGAACCAGTTCGTTCCCGACGTCGAGTACCACGCCATGGTGGAGTTCGTCAACAGGGCCATCACCGGCGTCGTGTCGCTGGCAGTTGCGCTCGCCGTGCTCGGTGCACTGCTGCGGCGACCCCGGCGGCGAGACCTGATCGTGCTGGCGTTCGGACTTGTGGCCGGCGTGGCGGGTCAGGTGATCCTCGGCGGGCTGGTTGTGTGGTACCACCTCTCCCCCTGGTTGGTGATCGCCCACTTCTTGCTGTCCATGGTGTTGGTGGCCAATGCGGTCGTTCTGCATCATCGTGCCGGCCGGCCCGAGGAGTCCGAGGAGTTCGGCGCTCGAACCCCCGGCACCGCAGCGGCCCGCACGGCACGGAATCTGACGCGCCTGCTCGTGGTGCTCGCCGTCCTCGCCATCGTGAGTGGCACGTTGCTCACCGGGGCGGGCCCGCACGGCGGTGACGCCGACGTCGAGCGGCTGCAATTCGACATTCCGTCCCTGGCCCGGCTGCACGGCGGCGCAATGGTGCTTTGCGCGGCGGTGGCGCTGGGACTGTGGGTCGGGGCCGAGCGGGGTTCGTTCCGTCGCCGACGCCAGGGGCACCGCCCGGCGCCCCATGCCACCGCTGCCCGATTGGTTGTGCTGGTCATCGGCGGGCAGGCCGCCGTCGGCTATTTGCAGTACTTCACCGGCGTGCCGGTGTTGCTCGTGGGTATCCATATCGCCGGTGCGGCCGCCCTTTGGACGGTCGTGCTGCGGCTCCATCTTGCCGTGCACGAGGTTCGCGCCCGGTAGGATGCGCCGTCCTGCCCCCATCGTCCAGCGGCCTAGGACGCCGCCCTTTCAAGGCGGTAACACGGGTTCGAATCCCGTTGGGGGTGCCGCCGGCCCGTGCCGCCGCATCGGTCCCTCGCGACGCTCCGGGGCCGCCGCGGATAGAATTCGGGCTTCGCTGGTCCTGTAGTGCAGCTTGGAGTGCACGCCGCCCTGTCAAGGCGGAGGTCGCGGGTTCAAATCCCGTCAGGACCGCCCCGGTCGGGTAGCTCAGTCGGCAGAGCGTCCGCCTGAAAAGCGGAAGGTCCCCGGATCGATGCCGGGCCCGACCACGCAGATCGTGCCCGCCGGTCGGCCCGGGACCGGTGGCATTGGTCCCTCCCGGGGACTAGGTCGCCCCGGCGGCCTCGTAGCTGAAGCCGAGGTCCGGCGCCGTCACCAACGCCCGGAAGGCCAGCCCTTCGGCAGCCGCCGCGGCGGCGCACGTACCTCCCCTGTCGACGACCGCCAGGATCATCACCGGCTCGGCGCCGAGAGCACGGACCACCCGCGCCGCCTCCAGTGGTGATCGGCCTCTCGTGACGGTGTCTTCGACGATGAGCACCCGGTCGCCGGCCTCGAGCGCGCCCGCCAGACGCCCTTGCACCCCATGGTCCTTCGCCTCCTTGCGGATGCTGAAGGCACGAAGCGATCGCCCCCGGGTGGCGGCGACGCCCGCAACCCCGAAGGCAACGGGGTCCGCACCTGCAGCGAGCCCGCCGATGGCATCGACGTCGGACGGCATCACGTCCAGCACAGCGTCGGCGACGAGCAGAACGCCGTCCGCTCGGCAAGCAGTCTGCTTGGCGTCACAGAACCAGCCGCTGCGCCTCCCGGACTTCAACACAAAGTCGCCCGTGCGGATCGAGTGCTCCAACAGATGTTGCTTCAACAGATGTAGAGAGGGCTGAGCCACAATGCGAACCTAGCGTATACAAGTTGGCGATACCAATAGTCCAATAGTTGCGTACTAACGTAAAGAGGTGACTCCGTGCGAGAACTCTTGCAGTGATCGATTTGTTCAGCTGCAAGAGCGGCCTGGTTCGAATAGACAGAATCAGGCTAGACTCCACTCACCTGAAATAGTCTGTCCATTGATGAGGCAAACGGCCGAAAGGAGCAGTTGGTATGAGTCAGAGCGGTGAAGGCGCTGAACGAAAGTCCCGAGAGGTCACCCCTGAGCACAAGGCGGCGATGATCCAAGGGCGAACCGAGACGCGTGTCGTGCGCCAGTATCTCGAGGCGCTCGATGGGGTAAGGAAGTCCGGAGGACGGCGCCGATCCAAGGAAACGCTTCAGAAGAGGCTGGCGGCTGTGGAACAGGAATTGGAATCAGCAGATTCTGTGGGGCGACTCCACCTGATTCAGGAGCGAATCGACCTGCAGAGGGCCGTTGAAGCCGCTGAGCAGAACGTTGACATCAACGAACTCGAAAGTGCTTTCGTCGACGTTGCCGCCTCCTACAGCGAGCGCAAGGGCATCTCCTATCAGGCGTGGCGCGAGGTCGGCGTCCCCCCGAAGGTCCTTCACTCGGCCGGCGTTCGCTGAGGGTCGCGTCCGCGACCAGGGGCCGCTCTCAGAGGAGCGGTTCCGGAGCGACCTCTCTCGCTGAGGGGTAGCAGTCCACCAGTTCGGCCGCCGCCGCGACGAACGCAGCCACTTGGGCTTCGGCTCGTCCGGGCTTGACAGCTTCAGCCACCACCTCCGCGACGCCTTCTTCTGTCAGGGGAAAGTCTTCGTCGGCAGCAAGAGCCGCCACAAGATCGTACGACCGACCGGCTCGCTGTGCAGCTATGGCGGCCGCACTGTGACGCTGCAGCACCGCATGCGCCTTGGAGCGATCGGCTCCTGCATCGGCAGCGGCGACGAGCAGAGCTGAAGTTGCCAAGAGTGGCGCCCGACCGCGCAACTCCTCGGCGGCCACATCGGGGAATGGCTGCATTTCTTGCATCACCGTGAGGAAGGTCTCCAGGAGCCCGTCGATTGCGAAACACGCGTCCGGCAGCGTGATCCTGCGTACAACCGAGCAGCTGACGTCGCCTTCGTTCCACTGCGTGCCCGCTAGGTCGGCGGCAATGGTGACGTGGCCACGCAACACCGAGGCGAGGCCACAGATGCGTTCACAGGAACGGGCATTGGTCTTGTGCGGCATGGCGGACGATCCCACCTGCCCGGCTCCGAACCCTTCAGTCACGAGTTCCTGGCCGGCCATGAGACGGATCGTCGTCGCCAAGTTGGCCGGCCCGGTGGCGATCCCGAACAGGCACGAGACAACCTCGAAGTCCAGAGATCGGGGATACACCTGACCCACCGCACTCAGTCCTCCGGTGAATCCGAGCCGCTCGGCCAGTGCCGCTTCGAGCGCCTCCACCTTCGAGGAGTCGCCGCCGAAGAGTGCCAAGAGGTCCACCTGGGTGCCCACAGCGCCCTTCAAGCCGCGTAACGGGTAATCCTCCAGAAGCGCCTCGAGGCGACGAACTGTCCTGATCAACTCCTCGCCCGCGGTGGCGAAGCGGCGCCCGAATGTCGTGACCTGTGCCGGAACGTTGTGGGTGCGCGCCACGACCGGCATCGCGGCCAAGTCAGCAGCGCGCCGCGCCACCGCATCAGCAGCAGCGACCGCCTTGGTCAATACGAGACGCATTGCATCGCGGATCTGCGTCTGCTCGACGTTTTCGGTGACGTCGCGGGAGGTGAGCCCCCAATGGAGGTATTCGCAGCCCGCCAGCGCGCAGAACTCCTCCAGCCGGGCCATCACATCGTGGCGCAGCCGGCGTTCCCGGCGGGCGATGGATTCCGTGTCGATGTCATCGATGACCGCCCGGTACGCGCCAGGGGCTTCGGAGGGAACCTCCACGCCCAACTCGATCTGCGCCTCGAGGACGGCCACCCAGAACTCTCGTTCCCGGCGGATCTTCTCGTGCGGCGACCAGATGGCGCGCATCTCCGCGCCGGCGTACCGCTCGGCCAGCAGGTTCGGGATTGTCACGGCGACGGCGGGGGCAGTCGCACGAGTTGCCGGCGGCGCGGGCCGACACCGACGAGCGTTATCGGCACACCTACCTGCTCCTCGACGAAGCGAAGGTAGCCGGCGGCTTCGGCGGGAAGGTCCCCGGGTGCAGTGACGGCGGCGAGGGGGACGCGCCACCCCGCAAACTCCTCGAGCACCGGAGACGCTCGATGCACGTCGGACTGGTGGTACGGCATGTGCTCGATGCGCCGGCCGTCGATGTCGTATCCCACGCACACCTTCACGACCTCCAGCGAGTCGAGGACGTCCAGCTTGGTGATCGCCAACTCCGAGAGCGAGTTCAGGCGGATCGCGTGGCGCAGCATCACCAGGTCGAGCCAACCCACGCGCCGGCGGCGGCCGGTGTTGGTCCCGAACTCGGCCCCGTCGGTCACCAGCCGATCGGCCACCGCACCGTGCACCTCTGCGGGGAACGGCCCCGAGCCCACCCGCGTGGTGTACGCCTTGGTGATGCCGATGACCCGTTCGATGTGCCGCGGCCCCACACCGGCCCCCACACACGCTCCTCCTGCAACGGGATTCGACGACGTCACGAAGGGGTACGTGCCGTGGTCGAGGTCCAAGAACGTGGCCTGGGCACCTTCGAAGAGCACCTCGCGGCCCGCTTCGAGGGCCTCGTGCACCGTCGCAACGGTATCGGTCACGTACGGCTCCAGAGCGGGGCGGATCTCCTGCAGGTACTTGTCGGCGAGCACCTCGGGGTCGTAGCCCAGCCGGTTGTAGACCTTTGCCAGCAGCGGGTTCTTCTCCCGCAGAGCCGCCTCCAGCTTCTTCCGGAAGATTCCGGCGTCGAAGAGGTCCTGCACACGTAGGCCGATACGCGTGGCCTTGTCGGCGTAGGCCGGTCCGATGCCCCGCTTGGTCGTGCCCAGCTTGTTGGAGCCCAGGCGGCGCTCGCTGAGGACATCGAGCTGCTGGTGATAGGGGAGGATGAGATGGGCGTTGCCGGACACCTGCAACCGTCGGGTGCTTATCCCACGCTCCTCGAGCATGGCCAACTCGTCGACCAGCACGAACGGGTCGACAACGACGCCGTTGCCGATAACCGGCGTGATGTGCTCGTAGAGCACCCCTGAAGGGACGAGTTGCAGAGCGAAGGACTCCTCGCCGACCACGATGGTGTGCCCGGCGTTGTGCCCTCCCTGATAACGCACGACCATCTCCATGTTGGCCGCGAGCAGATCCGTGAGCTTGCCCTTGCCCTCGTCGCCCCACTGGGTGCCAACCACCACGGTTGCTCCCAAAACACCCTCCCTCGTGAGCGAAAGACCCGGACCAGCCTACGGTCGCGACCCGTTGGCGCGCTCAGCCAACGTGAGCGAGAAGTCGCCGGCGCCGTCAAGAGGTGACTTCCAGGTGTGCGCGAAGCGAGGGGCCCTTGGTGGCCTCGTCGAAGGACTCGAGGGCACGGCGCTGGGCGGCGTTGAGCTTCTTCGGCACCACGATGTCCACCGTAACCAGCAGGTCACCGGTTCCGCGATCGGTCTTCACCCCGCGGCCGCGCACACGCAGGGTCCGGCCCGACCGGGTACCCGACGGCAGGCGCAGCGTGACCGGCTCGCCCTCGAAGGTTGGAACCGCGATGCGTGCTCCCAGGGCGGCCTCGCTGAAGCTCACCGGGACGGTCAAGGTGAGGTGCTCGCCGTCGCGCCCGAACAGCGGGTGCTCGCCGGCGCGCACGATCACAAACAGGTCACCCGGCGGCCCTCCGTTCGCGCCGGCGCCGCCCTTGCCGCGCAGGCGTATCCGCTGGCCGTCGGCGACGCCCGCCGGTATCCGCACCTTCGTCGTCGGTCGGTCGGATCGTTGACCCGAGCCGACCTCCCTGGCCACCCCGTTCACCGCTTCGGAGAACGAGAGGGAGATCTGTGCCTGGTGGTCCGGACCTCGCTGTGGGCGGTTGGCGCCGCCGGGCGCTCCGAAGGGGGCACCGCCGCCGCCGAACAGATCTGCCAGTAGATCGCCGAGCCCGTCGGCTCCGGAGAACTGAAACGAATGTGACCCTCCCGGCCCCGGGGCGCCGAACGGGTTCCCGCTTGCGGCGAGGCGGCGGATCTCGTCGTACTGCTGGCGCTTGTCGGCGTCGCCGATCACGTCGTAGGCAGCCGACACCTCCTTGAACCGCTCCTCCGCGCGGGCATCGTCGGGGTTCCGGTCGGGGTGCAACCGCCGGGCGAGTGAGCGGTAGGCCTTGGTGATCTCGTCCTGGGGGGCATCGGAAGACACCCCCAGAACCCGGTAGTAGTCCTTCTGCAACCACTCCTGGCGTATGTCGTTCACTGCCTCACCCGCCTGCACGCCGGTGCGGGGGGAGGGTCATCCCCGGACGCCGACCACCGCAGGACGCAGAACCCGCCCGCTCCATGCATAGCCGGTGCGGAGCACGTCGGTCACGATCTGTTCCCCTGAAGCCTCGCCGGTCATCTCGCCGGAGGTGTGCAGCACCGCTTCGTGATAGTTCGGATCGAACGGTTCTCCCGCAGGGGAGATCACTTCGAGCCCACCCTCGATGAGTGCCTCGAGGAGCGCGCTGTGCAGCGGTCCCACCAAGTCGCTGTCGTGGACGGCGCCGGCCTCGGAGGCGTCGAGCACCGCCAGCAACCGGGTCGCCAGATCGGCCGCACCACGTTGGGAGGCCTGCGCCCGCTGGTCGGCGGCACGGCGCCTGAAGTTGACGAACTCGGCCTTCAGCCGCGTCAGCGCGTCCAGATACTCCGCACACTGCCCGCAGGGCGAGCCGGCCGGCGTGTCTGCGGTGGCCGGCGCCGGAACGTCGTTCTCGCTCACCTCGCCGTTGCCCGCTGCCTCGGTGTCGCCGGCGGCTCCTTCGAGATCCGGGTCGAGGCGCTCCGCGGCGTCCGCGGGCAAATCCTGGTCGGTCGCAGCGGTCACGAGTCCTCCTCGTCGAGGATCTCGGCGTCGATCACGTCGTCGCCGTCGGCCGCACCGTCTCGGGCACCCTCGCCGGAGACATCGTCGGTCTGCGTCGCCCGGGCGTACATGGCCGAGACGAAGGCCTCGACGGCTTGCTGCAGTTCGTTGGCGGCGGCGGACACCGCATCGGTGTCGTCGCCCTCGAGCGCGCTGCGGGTGGCCTCCATTTTGGCCCGCAGGTCAGCCGCCCCCTCGGCATCGGCCTCGGCCGCTTCCTCTTCGAGCAGCTTCTCGGCGCGGTACACCAGGGAGTCCGCCATATTGCGGGTCTCGGCGACCTCCCGGCGGCGTCGATCCTCGTCGGCATGCGCCTCGGCGTCGCGCACCATCTTGTCGATCTCATCGTCGTCGAGGGACGACTGACCGGTGATGGTGATGGACTGCTCGTTGCCGGTGGCCTTGTCGCGGGCCGACACAGCGACGATGCCGTTGGCGTCGATGTCGAACGTGACCTCGATCTGCGGCACGCCCTGGGGTGCGGGAGGGATGTCCACGAGCTGGAACTTGCCGAGCGTCTTGTTGAACTCGGCCATCTCCCGCTCGCCCTGCAGCACGTGGATCTCCACCGACGGCTGGCTGTGCGTGGCCGTGGTGAAGACCTCCGACCGCTTCGTGGGGATGGTGGTGTTGCGGTCGATGAGGCGGGTCATGATCCCGCCCTTGGTCTCGATACCCAGCGAGAGCGGCGTGACGTCGAGCAGCAGCACGTCTGTGACGTCGCCCTTCAACACACCGGCCTGGATGGTGGCGCCGACGGCCACCACCTCGTCGGGGTTGACGCCCTTGTGCGGGGTCTTGCCGGTCATCTCGGTGACCAGCGCCGAGACCGCGGGCATGCGCGTCGATCCGCCGACCAGGATCACGTGGTCGACCTCGTCGGCGGACAGACCGGCGTCGCTGAGAGCCCGCTCGAAGGGCCGGCGGCAGCGGTCCAGCAGGTGTGACGTCATGGACTCGAACGCGGCCCTCGTGAGGGTGTAGTCCAGATGCAGAGGACCGGAGGACGTGGCGGTGATGAAGGGCAGGTTGATCTGCGCCTCCTGCTTCTGGGAGAGCTCGATCTTGGCCTTCTCGGCGCCCTCCTTCAGGCGCTGCAGGGCCATGGGATCACCGCTGAGATCCACGCCGTGGTCACCCTTGAAACGGTCGGCGATCCATTCGATGACCGCCTCGTCCCAGTCGTCACCGCCCAGCTTGGTGTCACCGCTGGTGGACTTCACCTCGAAGACGCCGTCGCCGATCTCCAGCACCGACACATCGAAGGTGCCACCGCCCAGGTCGAAGACCAGCACCGTCTCGTCCGCGTGCTTCTTCTCGAGGCCGTAGGCCAAGGCCGCGGCGGTCGGCTCGTTGATGATGCGCAGCACCTCGAGGCCGGCGATCTGTCCCGCCTCCTTGGTGGCGGTGCGCTGGGCATCGTCGAAGTAGGCCGGCACGGTGACGACCGCTTGGGTCACGTCCTCACCGAGATACGACTCGGCGTCCCGCTTGAGCTTCATCAAGATGCGCGCCGAGATCTCCTGCGACATGTACTTCTTCCCGTCGATCTCGGTGACGGGAACCGTCTCGCCCATGTGGCGCTTCACCGACCGGATGGTGCGGCCCGCGTTGGTGATGGCCTGCCGCTTGGCGACCTCGCCGGCGAGCACCTCGCCACCGGAGGCGAAGGCCACGATCGACGGCGTGGTACGGGCTCCCTCGGCGTTGGCTATGACGGTGGGATCACCGCCCTCCATGACGCTGACCACCGAGTTGGTCGTGCCCAGGTCGATACCGACTGCCTTGCCCATGTTGTATTACCTCTCCGAAGTCCTCTCGACGGTCCTCGACCGGACCGGCGCAGTGTTGCCATGTCTCGCGGCGCGTTCTGCCTCGTCCCGAAGCAGGCTACCGAGGCCCGGTTCGCCTACCTTTCGCCTGCGAGGCGTCCGAAGGCGAACCGGACAACTGGTGCAACGCTCCCGGCGGCGGAATTCTTCCCGCCGCCGTCGCGGGAGCCGGTTGCTCTGCTCCCTCGGCTCCGGGAGGCACGGCTGCGGGTGGCCGGTCGGGCCCGCCGGCGACATTCCGGCGTTCTCGCAGCGGCCGCCGGCCCCTGCGCCCGGCGCGCCCGCCCTCACGCCTGGTGCAGCCCCGGCCAGGAGTACTCGGTATGGTCGTCGGCGGTGGACGGCGGAGCGCCGTCCCGAGAGCCGCACCCGGATGGACGCGATGACCGCCAACCTGATCCTGCTGCGCCACGGGCAGAGCACCTGGAACCTGCAGAACCGCTTCACCGGCTGGTACGACTGTCCCCTGTCGCGGCGAGGACGTGATGAGGCCGTCGGCGCCGGGCAGGCGCTGGCCGCAGCCGGGATCCGCCCTGACACCGCCCACACCTCGCTGCAGACCCGCGCCGTCGACACCTGCACGCTGGCTCTGGTCGAAGCGGGCTGCGACGACATCCCCGTCCGGCGGCACTGGCGCCTCAACGAGAGGCACTACGGCGACCTGACCGGGCTGGACAAGGCGGAGACCGCGGCCCGCCACGGCGACGAACAGGTCCGGCTGTGGCGTCGCAGTTACGCCACAGCGCCGCCGCCGATACGCCCCGACAACCCGTGGAACCCCGCCTCGGACCCCCGGTACGCCGATCTGTCCTCCGGTGAGATGCCGCTTGGCGAGTCGCTGGCCGACGTGCTCGTCCGCCTGCTCCCCTACTGGGAGGGGCCGCTTTGCGCCGACCTCCGGGAGCGACACTGCGTGCTGGTGGCGGCCCACGGCAACAGCCTGCGGGCACTCGTCAAGCACCTCGACGGCATCGGCGACGCCGACATCGGAGCCCTGGAGATTCCCACCGGCGTGCCCATCGCCTACGAGATCGGCTCTGACCTGCGCCCCTGTATGAACGCGTCCCTCGCGGAGCGCTTTGTGACTGATCGCTGATCGGCGGCTACCATGCACTGGTCGTTTTCGCCGGGTGGGCGGGGGCGGCGCGCATTCGAGGAGAGCGCCCGCACCGGGCCTCACTGAACAGACGGGAGAGATAATGCGTGGGTTTCTAGGAGTTCGAAAGCGCTGGTTGGTGGCGCTGTTGGGAGTGATGCTGGTCGCAGCGGGCTGTGCCGCCGACGACGGCGCATCCGACACGGCCGCGACCGCGATCGGCGAGGCACAGACCGCCCAGTCCAACGCCGAGTTGGCGCTGGCCGACGCGCAGGCCGCAGCCGCCAAGGCGCGGGAAGCGCAGGCAGCCGCCGATACCGCCGCCGCTGCCGCGAAGTTGGCGCAGGCCACCGCCGAGGGCAACCAGGAGGCCGTGGCAGCCGCCGAGGCTGATCTGGCAGCCGCACAGGCCGCAGCCGAGGAGGCGCGAGGAGACGCCGCCGCAGCGCAGGCCGAGGCGGACGACGCCACCGCAGCAGCCGCAGCAGCAGCCGACGCAGCCGAGGCCGCGGCACCGGCACCGTTGGACAGGGTGCACATCCTCACCGTCGGCGTGCCCGGCGACATCCAGACGCTGGATCCGTGCTGCACCAACTTCATCCGCGGCCACGAGGCCCAGTTGATCGTGTCCGACCCGCCGGTCATCCACCCGGTTGTGGACCAGGACGGCGCTTTGGTGGCAGTGGCCGACGATCTGCTGCCGCTCTACTTCGAGTCCTGGACCGAGAGCGCCGACGGGCTCACCTACACCGTCAAGATCCGCGAGGGCGTGACCTTCGACGACGGGACCGAGGTCGACGCCGAAATCGTGCGCTTCTGGGTGGACCGGAACCTCAACACGCCCGGCGGTGGCGCCTGGCTGCTCAACAACATCGCCTTCATCACCGAACCGCCCGAGGTGATCGACCGCTACACCGTGCAGTTCACGACGAACGCGCCGAGCCCGATGGTGATGCAGCAGTTCTATATGACCTCGTCGGTGCCGGTCGACCCGAAGGTGGTCGAGAAGTACGCCACCGAGGACGACCCCTGGGCGATCGAGCACTTCCAGTCCAACGTCGAGAACTCCAGCGGCCCGTACCGGATCGCCAGCTGGCTGCCGGACCAAGAGGTCGTGTTCGAGAAGCGCGCGAACTACTGGGGCGAAGAACGGGCCTACGACAAGATCATCTGGAAGATCATCCCGTCCAACGCCGAACGCGTGCAACTGCTGAGCGCCGGGGTCATCGACGTGGCCATCGGCCTCGGCACCGAGGACTTCGCGGCGCTCCAGGGAGTGGACGGCGTGGTCGTACAGCGCTTCCCGTCCAAGAACGAGGCCTACGTGGGCATGACCAACGGCATCGCCCCGTTCGACAACGTTCTGATGCGCCAGGCGGTGTCCTACGGCATCGACTACGACGACATCCTCACCAACGTCTACAAGGGCGAGGCACAGCGCCTCTACGGCCCCATCCCCAACGGCTCCGCCTTCACCCTCGGCGACCAGGTCGGTTACACACGTGACGTGGACCGCGCCACGGAACTTCTGGCCGAGGCCGGCTACGACGGCACCCCGGTGACCCTGTCGATCGACGCCGCCAAGGGCGAGCACGAGCTGATCGCCGTGCGCGTCCAGTCGCACCTGGCCGAGGTCGGAATCCCCGTGGAGATCGAGGTGCTGACCGCCGCCGTGTTCGCCGAGCGCAAGGTGAACAATGAGTTGCAGATGTTCATCGACGAGTTGCTGGCGTGGATCGACGATCCCAACTACCAGTTGTCGCTGAGTCTGCAATCGGGCGTCTTCGGCAACTATGCCGACTACAGCAACGAGCGTGTCGACGAGATCATCCGCGACGGCTGGGCCGAGAAGGACCCGGCAGCCCGCCGCGCCATGTTCGAGGAGGCACAGCGCATCATCACCACCGAAGCGCCCTGGGCCTTCCTGGCACAGCCGGACTACAAGATCGCCCTGCGCGACAACATCGGGGGCTTCGCGCTCTACCCGAATGAAATCCCGCGGCTGGCGGACCTGTACCCACTGGACCAGTAACCCCGCGGCGCGGGCCTGAGCCTGCGCCCAGCTGACACAGCGAGCGTCGCCCCGCCGGTCCGAGTTGGCCGGCGGGGCGACGCCGTTTTGACACGACCCGACCCGCTCCGGCCGGCTTGAGACCGGCGAGGCGAGCGGCGCTAACATCTGCGCGCCGGCTCGTCCGGCGATTCACGAAACACCGGGCGCCGGATGGGCGCCGCTGTCACGAGGGGAAGAACCTATGCGTGGACTCGTTCGAATTCGTCACCGTTGGCTGGTGGCGCTGCTGGGGGTGGTGCTGGTCACAGCCTCCTGCGCCGCCGACGACGGCGCCTCCGACACGGCCGCTGATGCGATGGGGGAGGCGCAGGCCGCCCAGTCCAACGCCGAGTTGGCACTGACCGACGCGCAGGCCGCCGCGGCCAAGGCGCGGGAGGCACAGGCCGCAGCCGATACCGCCGCCGCTGCCGCGAAGTTGGCGCAGGCCACCGCCGAGGGCAACCAAGAGGCCGTGGCGCAGGCCGAGGCCGATCTGGCAGCCGCACAGGCCGCCGCCGAGGAGGCCCGCGCCGATGCCGCCGCCGCGCAGGCCGAGGCCGACGATGCTGCTGCTGCCGCCGCCGCGGCTGCTGCTGCCGCCGCGGCACCAACAGCTGCTCCTGAACCTGCCACCGAGGAGGACACCGAACGCGTCCTGGTCGTCGGCGTGCCGGGCGACATCGAGACGTTGGACACGTGCTGCGCCAACTTCATCCGCGCGCACGAGGCGCTCGAGCTGGTGTACGAGCCGCCTGTCCTCCACAGGACCGTGGAACAGAACGGCGCCCTCGTCGGAGCGGCGGGCGACCTGATGCCCCGCTACTTCGAGTCCTGGGAGGCGCACCCCGACGGGCTCACCTACACCGTCAAGGTGCGCCCGGGCGTCCTCTTCGACGACGGCACCGAGGTCACCGCCGAGACGGTGCGCTTCATGACCGAGCGGAACCTCAACACGCCCGGCGGGGCCAACTGGCTGCTGCGGAACATCGCCTTCATCCAAGAGCCGCCGGAAGTGCTCGACGAGTACACCCTGCGGTTCACCTCCAGCGAGGCGAGCCCGATGGTGATGGAGCACTTCTACATGACATCCTCGGCGATCATCGACCCGAAGGTGATCGAGAAGTACGCCACCGAGGACGACCCGTGGGCGATGGAGCATCTCTCCCGGAACGTCGAGAACGCCAGCGGTCCCTTCCGCCTCGTCAGCCGCGTTCCCGACCAGGAGGTCGTCTTCGAGGCACGCGAGAACTACTCCTTCGAGCCGCAGGCCTACGACAGGATCATCTGGAAGATCATCCCGTCCAACGCCGAGCGTGTGCAGTTGCTGAAGGCGGGCGTCATCGACGTGGCCATCGCCCTGGGCACCGAGGACTTCGCCGCCCTCGAGGGCGCCGAAGGCGTGAACGTGGAGCGGTTCCCGTCGAAGAACCTGGCCTACATGGGCTTGGGCAACAGGATCGCCCCGTTCGACGACAAGACCGTGCGCCAGGCCGTGTCCTACGCCGTGGACTACGACGACATCCTCAACAACGTCTACAAGGGCGAGGCCCAGCGCCTCTACGGTCCCATCGCCCCCGGCTCGTACTCCAGCCTCGGCGACAGCATCGGCTACCGGCGTGACCTCGCCCAGGCGCAGGAGTTGCTGGACTCCAGCAGCTACGACGGCTCAACGGTGACCCTGTCGATCGACGCGGCCAAAGGGGAGCACGAACTGATCGCCGTGCGCATCCAGGCACACCTCGCCGACATCGGCATGGATGTGGCGATCGAGAGGCTGCCTTCGCCGGTCTACGCCGAGCGCAAGGTGGGCGAGAACCGGATGCAGATGTTCATCGACGAGGGCCTGCCCTGGATCGACGATCCCAACTACACCCTGTCGGTCTTCATGCTGTCCGGCGTCTTCGGCAACTACGCCCAGTACGAGAACGAGCGCGTCGACCAGATCATCAACGAGGGCTGGGGAATCCTCGACCGCGACGAGCGTGCCGCCACCTTCGAGGAGGCCCAGCGCATCATCACCGACGACGCCCCGTGGGTGTTCCTGGCACTGCCCGACTACAAGATCGCCATGCGCGACACGGTCGAGGGCTTCGTGCTGTACCCGAACGCAATCCCACGCCTCGC
>JAPONU010000242.1 GCA_026713745.1 bacterium | reverse complement strand
TGGTCGGCGTAGCGGGCCACCAGCGGCAGGGTGCGCCGCTCGCCCTTGCCGCCGATGCAGATGGGCGGGTGCGGCCTCTGCACCCCGGGCGGGTTGTTGCGGGCCTCGCTGAGGGTGAAATAGCGGCCCTCGAAGCTGGTGAGTTCCTGGGTGAGGAGGCCCTTGATGACCTCGCAGGCCTCGGCGAAGCGGTCGAAGCGCTCGGTCATGGTGCCGAGCTGGATGCCGTAGGCGTCACACTCCTCGTCGTTCCAGCCGGCGCCGATCCCCAACTCCAGGCGGCCGCCGCTGATGATGTCCAGGGACGACGCCATGGCCGCCAGCACCGCCGGGTGGCGGTAGACCATGCCGTTGACCATGGAGCCCACCCGGATGCGCTTCGTGGCCTGCGCCAGCGCCGTCAGCGTGGTCCAGCCCTCCAGGCACTCCCCCGCCGAGTCGGAGAAGATCGGGTAGAAGTGGTCGAAGTTCCAGGCCGAGGTGAAGACGTCGATGTCGTCGGCCTCTTGCCACACGGCGAGCATGTCCGCCCAGTTGGTGTCCTGTTGCGAGGTCTTGATCCCGAAAAGCATGGGCGGCACGGTACCGGCTCTAGGCTCAGCCGCATGGCCCAGCCCCCCTACGTACCGCACGCACCCGGCAAGGCCGCCCGCCACTACAGCTCGCCCCCGCAGCGGCTGGGCGGCTGGCGCGCCGACCGGCCGGGTGAGCTGGCCGACGGGCCGCTGCCGGCCGGCGAAGGGTTCGGTTACCAGGGACCCGACCAGGGCTACGCGCTGCGCCTGGCGAAGCACTTCGCGCCGCAGCTGCGGCTGCACGACGGCGAGAAGCCCGGCGACGTTGTGGCGGGCTGCGCGATGGTGGCGCTGAAGCGGGCCTCGCTGTTCGGCCGGGCGCCGGTGGCCGCCGACCTGGAGGTGGCCTTCGACCACTGGCGCTACCTGGACGCCGCCGCGCCCATCGAGGTGGTGGCCTCCCGGCGGGAACTGTTCGCCGGCGCGGGCGGCCACGACGGCTACCCGATCCGCTGCCGCATCGCCGACGAGGTCTCCCCCGGGGCGCTTGGGGCGCCGTGACCCCGCCACGGGTGCGGTTCACCCCGTCGCCGACGGGGTTCGGGCGGTCGGACAGGGCGAAACCATGAGCGCCCCGCCAGATCCCGCCGCACGGGTGCGGTTCGCCCCGTCGCCGACGGGGTTCCTGCACGTCGGCTCGGCCCGCACGGCGCTGTTCAACTGGATCTACGCCCGCTCGGTGGGCGGGAAGATGCTGCTGCGCATCGAAGACACCGACGAGGCCCGCAACCGGCCCGAGCTGGTGGACCTCATCTACGACCTGCTGTCGTGGCTGCGAATCGACTGGGACGAGGAGCCGGTATTCCAGTCCCAGCGCCGGGAACGACACCGGACCGCCGTCGAGTCCCTGCTGGGGAGCGGAGCCGCCTACCTGTGCGACGCCGACAACCAGCCGGTGGCCGGCACGACGCTGCGACCCGGCCTGGCGGCCCGCTTCCGGATGCCGGCGGGGCGCACCGTGACGTTCGCCGACGTGGTACGCGGCGAGGTGTCCTTCGCCAGCGACGACCTGGAGGACTTCGTGGTGTGGCGCTCGGCAGGGGCGGCCACGTTCCTGCTGGCCAACGCCGTCGACGACGTGGACATGGGGGTCACGCACGCCATCCGGGGCGAGGACCTGCTGTCGGGGGTGCCGAAAGTGGTGCTCCTGCTGGAGGCGCTGGGCGTCGAGGCGCCGACCTACGCCCACCTGCCGCTGCTGGTGAACGCCTCCCGCAAGAAGCTGTCCAAACGCCGCGACGACGTGTCGCTGGGCGACTACCGCGCCCGGGGCTACCTGCCCGAAGCCATGGCCAACCACTTGGCGCTGCTGGGTTGGGGCCCGGCCGACGACACCGAGATCCGTCCCATGGCCGAGATCATCGAGCAGTTCCGCCTCACCGACGTGAACCGGGCGCCGGCGTTCTTCGACACCAAGAAGCTGGAGCACTTCAACGGCGTCTACATCCGCTCCCTCAGCACCACCGAGTACCTGCGGCGCTCGGGGCCGTGGCTGGGCGAGGCGGCGCCCTGGCCGGCTGAGCGGATGCGCCCCGACGTGCTGGAGGCGCTAGCCCCGGTGGTGCAGGAGAAGGTGCGGACGCTCGGCGACATCGGCCGCTACGTGGACTGGCTGTTCCTGGCCGAGCCGCCGATCGACGACGAGTCGTGGCGCAAGGCGATGAGCGCTCCGGCCGCACCGGCGGTGCTGGACGACGCCATTTCCACCTACGCCGAGGCCGACTGGACGCCCGAGGCCGCCCACGCCGCCGCGCTGGCGCTGGCCGAGCGTCACGGCCTGAAGCTGGGCAAGGCCCAGGCGCCCATCCGCGTGGCGCTCACCGGACGCACCGTCGGCCCGCCGCTCTTCGAGTCGATGGTCCTGCTGGACCGCCACGAGGTCCTCCGGCGCCTCCGGGTCGCCCGCCATCGCCTGGCGGCTCAGCGCACATGATGATCCGATGACGAGAACCCGCCGTACCGCGACCCGCGCACCCCGGCGGCGCCCGCTCGGCCCGAATTCACCGGGGCCGAGCCTGTCGGCCCGCCCACCGGTCGGGCGGTGCCGCGAACCGATCCAAGCGTCGGAGCCGGCGGGGATAACCCCGAACCGGTGAAGTTCGGGCTCACCTACGGCGCGAACGAGAAGACGATGTTCTCCAGGCTGGCCTCGACGTTCTCCTCCCCGCCGATGTTCCGGACGACGGTGATCCGGGCGGCCCCGCAGTCACCGAAATCGTCGCAGCCGAGCGTGCCGAAGAGGCCCTGGTAGTCCTCTACGCCGTCGAGGGAGTCGCGCACGCCCTGACGGTCCACCACGAGCGTGTCGCCGTCGAGGTACGAGGCTGCGGCGATGGCATCGAGCAGCAGCGTGGTGGCGTCGTAGCCGTAAGCCCAGAAGGTGGAAGCCGGCGGCTCGCCGTAGCGGGCCTCGTAGGCGGCCAGGAAGTCCCCGGCCGTCCTGCCGGTGCTCTGGTTGCGGTTGTCGCCGAAGCGGGTGTCGGGCCCGGAGAAGTACATGCCGACGGTCTGCGGCAGCGCCAGGTAGTGCGAGGTCAGCAGGCTGTCGGCGGCCACCAGCACCGTGTCCTCCAGTCCCGGCACGGCCCGCGCCTGATCGGCGATGAAGTCGCCCGCCGGCTGGAAGAGCGGCAGGAACAGCGCGCCCGGGGAGGCCGCGGCGATCTCGGTCAGCACCGGCACCATGTCGGTGTCGTCCTTGTTCACGGCGCTGAGGCCCGTCACGGTGCCGCCCTCACGCTCGAACGCATCGGCGAACGCCTGCGCCAGACCCTGGGTGTAGGGATCGCCGTCGTGGATCGCCGCCGCGGTGGCGATCCCCAACTCGTCGTAGACGAACTCGGCCATCGCCGCGCCCTGGAACAGGTCGTTGTGCGCGGTGCGGTAGTAGCCCACGCTGCGGTTGGCCCCCGGATTGCCCTGCAGGTCAGAGGTGAGCGCCGGCGAGGTGTTGCCGCCGGAGATCAGCACCATGCCCGCGGTGGTGATCAGCGGCGCCGCAGCCACCGCCGCGCCCGAGCAGGACGTGCCGACCACACCGATCACGTCGCGGTCGGCCACGATGGTCTGCGCCGCCGCCTGCCCGCCGTCGTTGGAGCACAGATCGTCCAGTTCGGCGCCGAGATCGACGTCGAAGCCGTGGATCGGGCCGTAGTCGGCGATCGCCAGGACAACGCTGCGGGCGATCGGCAGGCCGAAGAACGCCACGTCGCCGGCGATGGCGTTCAGCGAGCGGATCTGGACGGCCTCGCCCGGCTCGACACGCACGACCCCCAGCGACCCGTCCCCGAGGTGCGACGCCGCATCCGGGGCTGCGGCCCCGTCGATGTCGCCGGAACTGCCGGCGCCCCCGTCCGCGCCGCAGGCGGCGGCGAGCATCACCGCGCAGACCAACGCGCACGCGACACGCACGCCGGATTGCAATCTCGACATGGGCGACCTCCTCGTCGAGTCGACATCCGCCCGACAGCCTAGGAGTGCGCCGCGTGACCGTCCCCAGCACCGGGGGATGGTCCGCCGGGACCCCGGGCCGGAGTATCGAGCAGGTGATTCGAGCGGGGACCGAACGGTCGCCGATGGCCGGCGGGATGGTCCGCCGGGACCCCGGGCCGGTAGCATTGCTGGACCCTTCGGGGGTGGTGTAATAGGCAACACAGCGGGTTCTGGTCCCGTCGTTGGGGGTTCGAGTCCTCCCCCCCGAGCATCGCAGAGCGCTCCGGCCGGTCGGCCGGGGCGCTCGTTCGCGTTCGGGCCCTAGAACTCCCGGGGGCAGTCCACGTCGTCGGTCGGCACGATGAGGTTCACCAGGTACTCGTCCACGATCCCGGTCACGCAGAGACTCGCCCCGTAGCTGCCGTGCTCGTCGCCGTCGTAGCTGATGAGCACCCCCGATTCGAGCTGTTCGGCCACCGAAACGGCCCACTCGTAAGGCGTGGCGTTGTCGCCCCGGTTGCCCACCACGAGGATCGGCGGCGCCAGTGGGGCTGCCACCGGCCCGACGGGCAGCGTGCCGACCTCAACCGGCCAGTACTCGCACGGCAGAATCGAGACCACCGAGACCCTCCCGAGCACGCCGGCCACCTCCTCGAGCGCGCCGGTCAGGGCGTCGATTTCGGCACGGGTGGCGGCACCGCGGTCGGTGCAGTCGATGGCGACGAATGCGCCCAGGTCGGCCAGGGTGGTGTAGGCCTCGCCGACCCGGCCCAGCAGCGTGCCGTCGCCCTCGGCGGCCGCGGCCAGGAACTGGAAGAACGCCGGCCAGAGCTGCGAGCTGTAGGTGGCGAACACCGCCGCCAGGGCCGTCCGGGCGGGCCCCAGTACCACCCCGCCTGCGGCGTCTGTGAGCGGGTTCTCATCGACCTGCTCCAGGAGCCCGTAGTAGGTCTCGGCAGGATCGCCGGTCACGGCGCAACTGGCATCGCTGCGGCACCAGGCGAACATGTCCTGGACCGACCTGTCGAAGCCGATCATCTGCCCCACGGCGTGATCCAGCCCCGACAGCGACGGGTCGGCGACGCCGTCGAGGACGGCCGCCCGCAGGTGCTCGCCGAACATGTCGGCGTAGAGGACGCCCAGCAGCGTTCCGTAGCTGAAGCCGATGTAGCTGATCGTCTCGGCGCCGAGCGCCCGGCGGATGGCGTCGATGTCCCGGACCGTGTCGATGGTGCCGATGTGGCCGGCCATGTCGCCGAGATTGGCGAGGCACGTCTCGGCGAGGGAGCGGGCCGCCTCGTCGAGCGCCGCCCGTTCGGCGGGTGAGTCCGGCAGCGGGTCCACCAGGTGCAGTTCGATGGCCTCAACCCAGCATCCGGCCGGCACGCTGCCGCCGACGCCGCGGGGGTCCCAGCCGACCACGTCGAAGCGCTCCAGCAGGTAGGGGGACAGTCCGGTGCCGAAGTCCAGGAACCCTTGTATGCCGCCACCGGGGCCACCGGGGTTGGCGAGCAAGTAGCCGACGCGCTGTGAGGGGTCGCCGGCGGGGAGCATGCCGATGGCCAGGTCCACCGCCGGACCGTCGGGGTCGTCGTGGTCGGCGGGCACGGCCAGCGTGGCGCAGAGGTAGGGCTGGCCGCAGCCGGCGAACTCCAGCGTGCCGCGGGTCCCGGCGCCGTCGGCGTCCGGCTCGCTGGGCTCCGGCGAATCCTCCGCAGCAGCCTCGTCGGGCGGTTGATCGTTCGGAACCTCCCCGGCCGCGAACTCCGGCGGCGGTTCGGGCGCGAGCGGCTCGGGAGGCGCCTCAGGCGGTGGGGGCTCAGCAGGTTGCGGCGGCTCAGCAGGTTGCGGCTCGGCCGGCACGTCGGCCGGGGCGGGGCCCACCGATGGCGTGGGTTCGTCCGGCGCGGCGGGATCGACCACTTCGTCACCCCCGCCGGCGGTTCCAGCCGATGGGGCCTGGGGCTCCGACTCTCGCGGCAAGCCCTCGCCGGTCGACGGCTCTGACCCCCCAGGGGCCGTCTCCGTCCCGGCGCCGGGATCGCGACCCACAGGTCCGCCGTCTCCGGCACCGCCACCGCACGCCACCGCCACGAGCACCACCGCAAGAAGTGCCGCGACCACCCTCACCGAGCCACCACCGAGCACGATCTCACCCTATCCACAGGCTCCGCCACCACCCGGGTGGCACACAACCCACGATGGGGGACGCCGGAGTCAACATCCCGATCATTCACGCTGGCGAGAGCCGGGGCGGCAGTAATCCTCCAACTCCTGGGCGCGTACCAGTTTCGATCGGGGGCGACGGTGCGGCCTCGGCACAGCCACAGCGACGTTGGGAGCCACGTGGGTGGCGACCCTACGGATCAGAACCGGAACCGCCTCCACCTCACCGTGCCCCTCGACGATCGAGGCGATCACGACGGGACTCAACGTGCCATGACTCCGGTCGGACGACCGCGTCCGGCCAAGAACTGGGTGCTCATGGCCGGATCACGTTCAAGTCCCGGTGAGTGTGAGAGCGAACATGTCCTGATCGGACAGCTCCATGCTGATCGGGTCGGGTTGCAGGCGGACTTGGCGCATCAGTTCGCCCGCCGTGCAGAGTCTCTTCTTCAGAATCCTCACATCCGCTTTCGACGGGGGGCCGACAACTGTTCGGCCCGCTTGGAACGCCACGCCGAGCAATGTCGCGTCATCCTGGAGGTCGTCGCGGTCCAGAAGGTCGGGGCTGTGGGTCGAGGCGGCGATCTGGGACTTGAGCGACGCCTCGCACATCGCATCCCAGAGGATCCCTACTGCGCCGGGGTGAAGACCGGCCTCGATCTCCTCGATGGCGATGAGCGGAGGCCGGGCCGGGCGGCCTGGCCCGGGGGAGTCGGCGAGCAACGCCACAAGGACTCCGAGCGCACGGAGGGTGCCGTCGGACACACTGGCTGCGGAGAACGTCGTGCTGGACGGACTCGCTCCGTCGACGCGCTGGGTCACATGGAACGTGTCATACCCGCCGATGTGCACACCTTCCACGTTCTCAATCCCCGGGAGGATCGTCGAGAGGTACTCGCAAACCCGGGTCGAGGGATGATTGCGGAGCACGCCACCCAGGTTTCTCCCATCCCGAACGAGCACCTCGTGCGGCTCCGAGCGCTGGGGCTGCCGCATGGTCACAGGGTCGAGGGCGAATACGGTCATGTGTCTGAGTTGATCGAACACTTCCGGGAGCAGACCGGATTGCGACAGGAACAGGTCGTCGGACGCCGGAGCCTTCCGCGATTCCTCACCGCCATGCCCCAGAATCCGCACGTTGTCGCCGACGCGTGCGAATCCAGTGAGGTCCGCCGGGGAGACGTGCTGGACCGCCTCTCTCTGCACGACGTATCCGCCCCCCGGAGCGGCTCCGACTTCGAAGGCATAGAACGCTGTCGGGGAATACCTGTCGCTTCGACGGCGGATTGCGAGATCGGTTCTCACTGAGAACCGGGCGGGGGATCGTGGCCGCTAGCCTGTGAGACGCTCTGCCCCGTTCGTCTAGAGGCCTAGGACGCCAGATTCTCAATCTGGTAGCACGGGTTCGAATCCCGTACGGGGTGCTCAGCCGCCGATCGCCGCGAGGCGCCAATGTCGACCTACATCGTGGACGGGCCGTGCCCCAAGACCAACTGCCTGACCTTGGTCCAGTACGCCCTCGACCATATCGACGGCGTGAGAGTGCTGGCGGGGACCTGCAAAGGGTGCGGGTCCTACCGGGCCTACAACGGCGCCAAGAACATCACCGTCATCGTCGAGGACTGACCGGGACTCGCCTGCCGGCGTCGTCTCGCCGGGTTGACCGGGGCAACGGAGGGCGTCGGGCTGGCCGGATTTGAACCGGCGACCCCCTGCTCCCAAAGCAGGTGCGCTGACCAAGCTGCGCCACAGCCCGTGGGGATCGGGTCACGAGCCTACCGAGCGCCCGCGGCGGGTGGGCTACTGGAGGGCCTCGTCCACCTTGTCGACGGCGTCCTCCTCGGAAATGTCGAGGGCGAAACTCAACTCCGAGATCAGCACGCTGCGGGCCTTGGAGCACAGCGTCTTCTCGCCCGCCGACAGGCCCTTGGCGCGGTCCCGCAGGGCCAGGTTCCGGACGATCTCGGCCACCTGGTAGACGTCGCCGGACTTCAGTTTCTCCTGATGGTTCTTGAAGCGGCGGCTCCAGTTGGCGGGCTCGTGCACGTCCCGCTTGCGCAGCACCTCGAAGAGATCCTCCACCTCGTCGGCGTTGATGGGCCAGCGCACACCCACGTCGTCGAGCTTGTCGGCGGGGACCGCCACGGTCATCTCGCCGTGGGCCATGCGGAGCACCAGATACTCGGTCTCGGTGCCGAAGGCCTCGCGGGTCTCCCTGCGTTCAATCACCGCGGCGCCGTGGTGCGGGTACACCACACGGTCTCCGACGTCGTAACTCATGATTCTCCCAGCGGTCGCTCGCGACTCAAGTGTGGCAGCTACTCGGGCAGGTTGCTCATTTGCGGCCGGGGGAATCCTGCGATTCGAGGGCGGGCAGGTGTCCTCCCGGCGGGAGCGCGCCGACTCGGCGAGCGGCTCTGCGATTCGAGGGCGGGCGGGTGCCCTACTCCGACGAGTCCGCCCGCACCGGCACAGCCGAACTCGAAACGCGGAACACGAGGGTTGCCAGGGCCACCAACTCCACCTCGCCGCCGGACCCGACGCTGCGCACCTCGGCCCGGCAATGCACCATGGACCGCCCCCGGTGCTCCACCCAGGCCTCTGACACGATGTCCCGCCCGCTGACGGGCCGCAGATACTGCACAGCGAGGTGGACGGTGGCCATGTGCGGGCTGCCCTCGTAGTGCGCGGCGATGGCCGGCACCACGCTGGTGTCCACCAGAGCGGCGATGACACCCCCGTGCATCACGCCGGTGCGCTGGCGGAACATCTCCTTCCACGGCAACCGCAGCCGGGAGTAGTCCCGGCGGAGTTCCTCGACGACCATGCCCGTCCGGTCGGGGAAGTACTCGTCGTCGTGGGTGCAGAACTTCGACCAGCGACGGAGGACCTCGGGGGGCAGCGGGCCGAAACGGGCGGCGTTGGGGGCGGTGGGATCGGTGGGGTCGGGACCCGGGTCGCCGCCGGGACTCACAGGGCGTCCAGCTTGGCGACCCGGCCGGTGTGGCGGCCACCCTCGAAGGAAGCATCCAGGAACGCATCCAGAGCGACTAGGGCGGTGCCCCCGTCGATGAGGCGCTGGCCGAAGCACACCACGTTGGCGTCGTTGTGCTGGCGGGCGAGGGCGGCCGAAGTGGCGTCGTGCACGACCGCCGCCCGGATACCGGAGATCTTGTTGGCGGCCATGGCGATCCCGATGCCGCTGCCGCAGACGCAGACGCCCAGGTCGGCCCCGCCGCCGGCCACCGCCCGGCCGACCGCGGCGCCGTAGTCCGGGTAGTCCACGCGGTCCTCGCTGTGGGCGCCCAGGTCGACGACCTCGTGACCCCGCTCGGCGAGCCGCTCGGCGATGAGTTCCTTCAGGTGGTATCCGGCATGGTCGGACCCCGTGGCGACACGCACGGACGGCAGTGTAGGGGGGCACCCGGCGGGGTGTCCCCGCCGTTACCCGCCGGGAGTCCGAGGTTTACGGACGGGTACCCGTCGGTATATGCTCAGATGCGGTCCTAGACCTCAGGTGCCGCCCCCCGGCGTCCCCCACCCTCGGTTGTTGTGTCCTAGACGGCCAGGGGGCCGGGGCGGAGGACTTGGAGTTCGTCGTCGCGCCAGGTGACGACGGTGGAAGCTTCGCCGGTGCAGGGGCCTCCGTCGATGGCGACT
>JAPONU010000241.1 GCA_026713745.1 bacterium | reverse complement strand
GGTCCGGCGGGGTCACGTGTCGTTGTCGCCTCGGAGGTCGGTGGCAACTTGGCCCCAGCAGGTCACGGTGTGGTCGCTGCGCAGCGCGCACGAATGGGAACGGCCGGCGGCGACGGCGATGTACGTGCCGACGGGTGCGTCGGTTCGGCCGTGCTCGTTCCATCCCCAGCACGCAACGGTGGCGTCGCGGCGCAGCCCGCAGGAATGCAAGAGGCCACTGGAGATCGCGGTGAAGGTGGCCGCCGGGGCCTCGATTTGGCCGTGTTCGTTGCTGCCCCAACAGGCGACGGTGGCGTTCGTGCGCAGCCCGCACGCAAAATTGCCGCCGACGGTGACCGCCGTGAAGGCGCCGCCCGGCGGGGGGGGGTCGTCGTACAGGAGCGAAACGTAGCCCCAGCACCCGATGGTGGCGTCGCGGCGCAGCCCGCACGCATACGTGTCGCCGGCGGAGATCGCCGTGAAGACGCCCGCCGGGGGGCCGGCTTGGGCGAGGTGGAGTTCGCCCCAGCACGTCACGGTGCCGTCGCGGCGCAGCGCGCACGAATCGCTAACGCCGAGGGACACGGCGACGAACTTGCCCGCCGGTGCGTCGGTTCGACCGGAGCCGTCGTAGCCCCAACACGCGATCGAACCGTCAGGACGCAGACCGCAGCCATGAAAATTGCCGGCGAAGACCACCACGAACTCGCCCGCCGGAGCGCGGAGATTCCCGGTGTAAACCCCAGCATTGGCATGGTCCGCGCCCCAGCAGGAAATGGTGGCGTCGCGGCGCAACCCGCACGAATAAGTCGCGCCGGCGGAGATGGCGACAAACGGGCCCTGCGGTGGCGGGTCCAGTTCCCCGTAGTAGTTGTGTCCCCAGCACGCAATCGTGGCGTCGCGGCGCAACCCGCACGAATGGTACTCGCCTGCGGAGACCGCCACGAACTCGCCCGACGGCACGTAGGGGGAGGTCTGGAGCGATCCCCAGCAGGCAATGGCGGCGTCGGAGCGCACGCCGCACGAATGGGCCCTGCCGACGGAGATCGCCACAAACTCGCCCGCCGGCGCGTCGGTTAGGCCGTAGTCGTCGGAGCCCCAGCAGGCGACGGTGGCGTCGCCGCGCACCCCGCACGAATGGTCCATGCCAGCGGAGATCGAGTCGAACTCGCCCGCCGGCGCGTCGGTCTGGCCGTCCTCATTCCACCCCCAACACGCAACGGTCGCGTCGGAGCGCAACCCACACGAATGCGACCCGCCGGCGGAGATCGCCGTGAACTCGCCCGCCGGCGCGTCGGTCTGGCCGTCCTCGTTCCACCCCCAACACGCAACGGTCGCGTCGGAGCGCAGTCCGCACGAATGGTCCATGCCGACGGAGATCGCGACGAAGGAACCCTCCGGAGGCCTGGCCTGACCGAAACGGTTCAGCCCCCAACACGCAACGGTCGCGTCGGAGCGCACCCCGCACGAATGGAACTCGCCGACGGAGATCGCGACGAAGGAACCCTCCGGGGGCCTGGCCTGACCGAGTTGGTTCAGCCCCCAACACGCAACGGTCGCGTCGGAGCGCAGTCCGCACGTGTAAGAGTCGCCCGTGGAGACCGCCGTGAACTCGTACTCGACCGGCTCGACCGGCTCATCAACCCCCATCGGCGGCGACGGAACCTCAAGCAGCACAGCCGGCTCGGGCGGTACTTGGGTTTCTGTGCGCGGCGGCGCTGCGGCGGGAGTGGTTGCGTCGGGCGGAGCTGAGTTGGTGCACGCTGCTGCGAGTAGCGCCAGACCGGCGACTGCGAACCACTTGGTGCGTTTGGTGGGTGTGCGACGCGATGCCGCGGCGCCCACCGGCCGGCGGGTTTTGGTGGGGTTGGGTTCGCCGGGTGGGGTTGCGCGGCTCTCCGGATTTGAGCGGGGAGTGGGCCCGAAGTGGGGGGTGGTGTTGTTCACGTGGGAGGGTTCGGTGGTGTGGTGTTGGGTGGGTGGTTGGTGTGGTGGTTTAGTTGAGTCGGCAGGTGCGGCGGGTGCCTTTGTTGTCGGTTGTTGTGGTGAGTGTGTAGCCGGTCGGGCATTCGTAGGTGGGTTCGATGATGGCGGTGGTGGTGATGGTTCGTTCGCAGGTGTGTTTGGTGGTGCCGGCGACGTGGTCCTCTTGGAGTTCGTAGAGGGGTTCGGTGGGACGGACGGCTGGGCAGCCGCGTGGGGTGGTGGTCACGGTGGCGTTGATGATGTCGATCTTCTCGCAGGTGGGCTTGCCCGTGGTGTCGGCCGGTTGGATGCGGGTGTAGGTGGCGGGACAGGTGTAGATGGTGGGCCGGGTGGGGGCTCGGGTGGTGATTTTGACGCAGTCCTGGTTTGAGAGGGTGTAGCCGGGCGGCGCGGTGTCGCAGTCGTAGCTGGTGGTGGGCGCGGTGGTGTCGGTGCAGTTGGCGCCTGAGAGGGTGTAGCCGGCGGGCGCGTCGTCGCAGTCGTAGACGACGCGGCTGGTGGGCGCGACGCGGTGGACGCAGTTGGTGCCCGAGAGGGTGTGGCCGGGGGGTGCCTTGTTGCAGTGGTAGCTGGGCCTGGCGATGGGTGCGATGGTGTCGGTGCAACTCGACCCCGACAGGGTGTAGCCGGCGGGCGCGTCGTCGCAGTCATGAGTGACGCGGCTGGTGGGCGCGACGCTGCGGGTGCAGTTGGTGCCCGAGAGGGTGTACCCGGAGGCGCAGGAATAGGTGACGCGGCTGGTGGGCGCGACGCTGCGGGTGCAGGTCCGCCCCGACAGGGAGTAGCCGGAGGCGCAGGAATAGGTGACGCGGCGGGTGGGCGCGACGCTGCGGGTGCAGGTCGACCCCGACAGGGAGTAACCCCCGGCGCAGGAGTAGGTGACGGTGGCGTCGACGGTGACCTTCTTGCGGCACAGGTGCGCGAAACCGTTGAAGAACACCGTGTAGCCCGCCGGGCAGGCGCCGTTGGTGAGGCTCGTGTAGATGTACTTGGAACAGGACCTGCCGCTGCGCGTGTAGCCGCGGTCGCACGAATAGGACGCCGTCGCCGCCACGGTCCTCTGACAAACCCGGGTGATCGAGCCGCCCACCAGCCTGCTCACCAACCGGTACCCCGACCGGCACTCATAACTCGTCGTCGCCTTCGCCGGCACCGACCGGTAACAGGACCGCGTGCCGAAATTCACCAGCGTGTAGCCCGGCTCGCACGAATAGGTCACCGTCTCGGTCGCCGCCACGGTCCTGCGGCACTCGCGGGTGATCGTGCCGCCCAGCAGTCGCGTCACCAACCGGTACCCCGACCGGCACTCATAACTCGTCGTCGCGGTCGCCGGCACCGAGTCGTAACAGAACGGCGTGTCCAGGTTCACCAACGAATACGGCGCCCGGCACGAATAGCGCACCGACTCCGTCGCCGCCACCGAACTCACACACGCCGGCGAACCCGACCCCACCAACCGGTACCCCGACCCGCACTCATAACTCGTCGTCGCCGACGCCGGCACCGAATCGGAACACAACGGCACACCCAGACCCACCAGCGTGTACCCGTCGGGGCAACCGCGCGTCGCCGTCGCCGGCAGCGAGTCGGTCCTCGAACAAGACGCCCCGCCACGCACCGGCAAGAACCCCTCCCCGCACTCCGGGTCGCCCAGAGTCTCCGTCGGCGCCGCGACCAGCGTCCGCCGGCACTTCTCCACACCACCAACCGGCACCACCGCATACTCCGGCACAACACGCGGGCAACCCACCACCGTCGTACCCGGCACCGACGCCGCCGAATCCAAACGCTCACACACAAACCCCCCACCAACAGCCCGCAACACCCACGAATACGCATCAACCCGACACGACACCGACTCCCCCACAACCGGTCTCACCTCCACCGGAACCGTGCACGAACCAGACCCACCAACACTCTCACCAGAAGCCGGAACACTCCCCGCCGCCCCTCGCGGATTGCGACCCGACGTCAGACTCGCGGTCACCTGCTCGGACAGCTCACTGCGCATCGGCACACCCGCCCGCTCCGCCTCGACACGGAACACATGGGTCACCCGCGACGCCAAACCCGAAATCGTGGCCCGCACCGAACAACTGCCCGGATCGGCGTCGACCGGAACGGTCCTGAACGACCTCGTTGCGCCAAACCGATAAATGCGGACGTAGTAGCCGGTGGCTCCGGGCACCGAACTCCACGACAACACAACGGTCTGACCCTCCACCGTCGCGCTCAAGTTCAGCGGCTTGGAAGGCGGACCGTACACGATCCTCGGCGTGCCGAGTGTCCAGTCCTTCCCTCCCGGGCGAAAGCGATATATGCCATGTTCCTCTATTGCTTGCCGTGAAGTTCCCCTAATGTCACCGCCTGTGGTGCCGAACACAGCGAACTCTTGGCCCGCGATCTGATCGACCGAACTGGTGAGCAGCAGTCCGTCGTTAGAAAACGGGTCAGTGAACGGCCTCAGGTTGATCCCATCGCCGTTGAACATACCCTTGTACTGCCACGAATCGTCAGAGTCTGCCGCCCGGCGGAATATCGCGTGGCTATATGCATTATCTACATGATGCGGAGGATTTGCCGTGTCTGCAGGAGGATGGCCCGAATAGAACATCCAACTAGCCAGACCGCTAGACGTAAAGTTCATGCCCCAGCGAGCCCTCGGATGATACACCGCATGCAGATCTTTCAAGTCACGATCCTGAACCACATTCATGTGGCATTTGGAGAGTCTATTCGCCATTGTCGTCAGGTATCCTTGACGATTACTGTCGCCACTGTCGCACTTGTGATTGTTGATGCTGTAGTAGTCGCCTAGACCCACGAAGTGCCCAAGTTCATGGATGATTACCCACTCTCGCAGGGCGTTGTCCGTCGTACCAAGGACTGAACTCGTTCTCTTGATTTCGATGACGCTTCCGGTGATTTGTGGAGGGTTGGTTCCATTGACAATGGTATGGGCGCACGCATGAATTTTACCGACCCCCGTGTACTGGCACTTGTTTACTATGGTGGAGTCAGCTACGATCATGAGGTTGATGTGAGGAGAGTCGGTCGGGCAGTCGTCGGCCCATGTGAATACCGATCGCGCGAATCCAGCAGATCGAGAGGACGGCCTGTTGTTGATGCTCGCGTTGTAGTCTTCCACTGCAGTGTTCCAGGCGTTGATCCCGGCCTTGATGTCGTCAGGAAAGCCAGACTGACTCTGCAATGTGCACACCGGGATCGACTTGCCGTTGAGCATGTTGGGGTGGACGGCGACCTGCGTGTTGTCGGGGAGGTCTGGGTAGGGACGCCATTCGATTGTGTCAGCGCCGTAGGTGAGTCCGGGGGGTTTGCTAGTGGCGAGTTGCCTGAGGAGTGTTGTGGTGGGTGTGGTTGTTTGTTCAGCGAATCTCGGGATTCTGCTGGTGGAGCGTCGTTCGCGACTGGCGGGGACATTGCGGCGGATTTCGGTGCCGGTGGTCCAGTCGAGGATAATCTCGGCACCGGTGGTCGGTTCGGTGAAGTGGGCGCGTTGGCCTTCGCTGAGGCCGGTGAATTGGAGGGTGAGACCGTCGGGGAGGGTGAGGAGTACCCACTCGTCGGGGGTGCCTAAGACGTAGGTATTGCCGGAGTGCATGAGGTCGTTGTTGTATTCGGTGGTGTAGGCGTTTTCGGCGGTTTCGATTTGGATGTTGGAGGTTGTGGTGGTTGCGGTGTTGTCGGTGGCGGTGAGGGTGAGGGTGCGGGGGCCGGCTTCGACGACGTTGACGGTGGGTCCGGCGGTGGTGAGGTCTATGCCGCGTTGGGAACAGGGGATCCTGAGGGTGCCGGTGGGCGCGGTGGCGGTGGTGGTGGGGGCGTCGGGACTGGTGATGACATAGGGGGGCGCGCCGCCGGTGACGTGGTAGGTGACGTCGATGTAGCCGACACCGCGGCGGCCGCCGCCGGGCGCCAGTGTGCCTTCGGAGCCCAAGCAGTGGGAGGGCGCGGCGACGGCGACGGCGAGTTCGTCGGGGACTTCGACGGTGACGGGGAGCGTTTGCGTGGCCGATCCGGCGGTGTTGGTGGCGACCAGGGTG
>JAPONU010000240.1 GCA_026713745.1 bacterium | reverse complement strand
GGCCTTCGCAACCTTCTACCGGGCTTATCGCGCGGAGATCTGGGGTCTGGTGGCCTTCGTCGGGGCCCTGCTGAGTGCTCTTGGCGTCTACGGCGACTTCGGCGGGTTCGTCGGCACGGCGTTCCGTCGCGCCGCCGGCGTTACCGTCGGCTGGGCGCGCCTGCTGGTGCCGCCGGCACTCGCCGCGGTGGGTGTGCTGGCGGTCTCGGGCCGCTCGCGCAATCCGGAAGAGGGTGAGAGCTCCGATGAGCGGCGCCCGTCGGTGCGCATCCTGGGCGGTTGCCTGGTCATGACGGCGCTTGCCGGAATCCTCCACCTCGCCGCCGGCCGTCCGACCTGGGGGGATGCGCTCGGTGAATTCGAGGGGGCCGGCGGTTATGTGGGTTTTGCCTCCGGTGGCGCTCTCGCGCTGGTGGCCGGGTTGGCCGGTGCGGTGGTCGTGCTGGTGGCGATCGGTCTGCTGGGTTGGTTGGCCCTCAGCGGCATGTCACCCGGCACCGTGGCAGGCGGGGTCTGGTGGGTACTGCGCCGGGCGGGACTGGGCCTGGCCGCCGTGGCGCGCCTCGTGGTGTCGGACCGGGGTTCGGAGCCGGAGGAACAGCACTCCGGCGACGGCGCCGAGTCAGCCGACGGCGCGGTGCCCGATGGCGCGACAGTCCCGGACCGGGCGCCGCTGGGCGTACCGGGACAGCCGCCAACCGTGACGCCCGCCGCCGCACCCCTGTCGGCCGCTCCCCGTCCGGCGGAGCGCGAGGACCCGCCCCCCGAACCCGCCAGGAAGTCGCCCAAGGCGAGCGCGACGCCGGTACCGGAGGCGCAGGTGGCGGCGGCCGGCGGCGACAGCGGCCAGTGGCGCAGACCCAAATTGGGGATCCTGAAGCGCACGCCCAACCAGGAGGTGGATCGTCGCCTCATCGATCAACGCGGCCGGTCGCTGGAGGCGGCGCTGGCCGCCCACGGCGTGGAGGCCACACTCGTCGACGTGGTCGTGGGGCCGACGGTCAGCCGCTACGAGCTGGTCCTGGCCGAGGGAGTGAAGGTGGCAAGGATCACCGCACTGTCCCGCGACATCGCCTACGCACTGGCCTCGGCGGAGATTCGCATCCTCGCGCCGATCCCCGGCCGGCAGGCCATCGGCGTGGAGGTGCCGAACCCGGCACGTCACGCGGTCACCCTGGGCGACATCCTGGCCTCAGAGGGTGCGGCAGGCGCCACCCACCCCCTCGACGTGGCCATCGGGCGCGACATCACCGGGCACGCGGTCATGGCCAACCTCGGGCAGATGCCCCACATCCTCATCGCCGGCGCCACCGGCTCGGGGAAGTCGTCCTGCATCAATTCGATCATCACGACGATCCTGATGCGCTGCACGCCCGAGCAGGTCCGGCTGATTCTCGTGGATCCCAAGATGGTCGAGATGCGGCAGTTCGCCAACGTGCCGCACCTGCTGACCCAGCCCGTCATCGATCCGAAGAAGGCCGCCAACGCGCTCGGCTGGGCCGTGCGGGAGATGGAGCGCCGCTACGAGTTGCTGTCCCGCGTGGGCTGCCGCGACATCACCGGCTACAACGAGATGTACGAGGCGTCGCAGGCCGGCAGGGAAGGCGAGCAGCCGGGCGACGACGGCGACGAGCCGCTGAAGCGCCTGCCGTTCATCGTCATCGTGGTCGACGAGTTGTCGGACCTCATGATGGTTGCGCCCCGGGAGGTGGAGGACGCCATCTGGCGCCTGGCGCAGATGGCCCGTGCGGTAGGGGTGCACCTCGTGATCGCCACGCAGCGACCCTCCACCAACGTCATCACCGGCGTGATCAAGGCCAATATTCCGGCGCGCATGGCGCTGTCGGTGTCGAGCCTCACCGACAGCCGGGTCATTCTCGACCAGGCCGGTGCGGAGCGACTCGTGGGCAACGGTGACATGTTGCTGCTCGACGGGACGGCCGGTACCCCCCAGCGGATCCAGGGCGCCTGGGTGAGCGAGGAGGAGATCCGCCGGGTGACCGCGGTGTGGCGACGCCAGAACGTCCGCTCCGGCGAGCCTGAGGGCATCACAGCGGAGGACCTCGCCACGCCGACGCTTCCGGGTTCTCGCGATGCAGGCGATCCCGGCGACGATGACTTGCTGGAGGCGGCCATGGAGCTGGTGGTGGACAGTCAACTCGGCTCCACCTCCATGCTGCAGCGCAAGCTGCGCGTGGGGTTCGCCCGCGCCGGACGGCTCATGGATCTCCTGGAGCAGCGCGGTGTCGTCGGACCGTCCGAGGGCTCCAAGGCACGCGAGGTGCTCATGACTCCCCAGGAGTTCGCCACCGAGCAGGCAGCGGCGCATCGAAACGGCGGCAGCCATTCATAGCGCGCTGTGACAGCCACAACCCAGCGGGTTCTGAGTAGTACACTGTCACTACGTTCCAATATATCTTATGTCTCACTCGTCGCCGGTAGGCTGAGCGCATGAGCACGGCGGCGGATCGTTTCAGGGCGGCGGCGGGCGAACTCGGCGTCGAACTGCGTGTCACCCGCTATCCCAGCGGCACCCGCACCGCCCGCGACGCGGCCGCCGCCGTGGGATGCGAGCTGGCCCAGATCGTCAAGTCCCTGGTGTTCGTCGTCGGCGGGAAGGCCGTCGTGGCTCTGGTGTCCGGTGCCGACAGGGTTGACACCGAACGCCTCGCCAACGCGGCAGGCGCCACCGGCGCCCGCCAGGCGCGCGCCACCGAGGTTGCGGAGGCCACAGGGTTCGCCATCGGCGGTGTCCCGCCGTTCGGCCATGCACGCCGTCTGGAGACTTTCCTGGATCGCCGGCTGCTGGACTTCGAGGAGGTGTGGGCGGCGGCCGGAACCCCCGATGCCTGCTTCCCCATCGCTCCGAGCGAACTGACCCGGCTCGCCGGAGCCGCCGTCGCCGACATCGCCGCCGGCGCGATGAGCGGCCGCGCCGCTTCGTAGACTCGACACGGACATGGCGATCCTCGACAAGCTCCTCCGCACCGGTGAGGGACAGAAGCTCAAGGCCCTCAACGGGCTCGTGCCTCACATTGGCAACCTGGAACCCGAGATACAGGCGCTGAGCGACGAGGAACTCCAGGCGCGCACCCCCGCGTTCAAGGAGCGCCTCGCCAACGGCGCCGACCTCAACGACCTGCTGGCGGAGGCCTTCGCCGTGATGCGCGAGGCATCGTGGCGCGTCATCGGTCAGCGGCACTACGACGTGCAGCTCATGGGCGGCGCGGCGCTGCACCTGGGCTGGGTGGCCGAGATGCGCACCGGCGAGGGCAAGACCCTCGTGTCCACCCTGCCGGTGTATCTCAACGGCCTCACCGGCGAGGGCGTCCATCTCGTCACCGTCAACGACTACCTGGCCCGCCGCGACGCCGAGTGGATGGGCCAGATCCACCGCTGGCTGGGGCTCAGCGTGGGTCTGGTGATACCCGGGGTGCGGGATCAAGCCATCAAGCGCCAGCAGTACGCCTGCGACATCACCTACGGCACCAACAACGAGTTCGGTTTCGACTACCTGCGGGACAACATGGCGCTGGCGGCGTCCGAGCGGGTGCAGCGGGGTCATCCCTACTGCATCGTCGACGAGATCGACTCGATCCTCATCGACGAGGCCCGCACGCCGCTGATCATCAGCGGGCAGGTGGCCGAGGCCGCCAACACCTACTACCGCTTCGCCTCCATCGTGGGTCGGCTCGAGCGCGACGACCACTACGAGGTGGACGAGGAGAAGCGCACGGTGGCTCCCACCGAGGACGGTGTGCACGCCGTGGAGCGAGCGCTGGGAGTGGAGAACCTCTACGACTCGGTGCAGGTCAGCTACGTGCACCACCTCGGCGCGGCGCTCCGGGCCAAGGAGCTCTACCGGCGCGACAAGGAGTACATCCTCAGCGACGGAGAGGTGAAGATCGTCGATGAGTTCACCGGGCGCATCCTCGACGGGCGGCGCTGGTCCGACGGCCTGCACCAGGCCATCGAGGCCAAGGAGGGCGTCAAGATCCAGGAGGAGAACCAGACCCTCGCCACAATCACCCTGCAGAACTACTTCCGGCTCTACGACAAGCTCGCCGGCATGACCGGCACCGCCCAGACCGAGGCCAGCGAGCTGTACGGGACCTACGGCCTGCACGTGGTCTCGATCCCCACACACAAGCCGATGGTCCGCGCCGACCAGGCCGACCTGGTGTTCCGCACAGAGGGCGCCAAGTACGAGGCCATCACCGATGACATCGCCGGGCGAACCGAGCGGGGCCAGCCGGTGCTGGTGGGCACCATCTCGGTGGAGAAGTCCGAGACGCTGTCGGGGCACCTGACGCGCCGGGGCGTCGCGCACGAGGTTCTGAACGCCAAGCAGCATGCACGCGAGGCCGAAATCATCGCTCAGGCGGGCCGTCTCGGGCGGGTCACGGTGGCCACCAACATGGCCGGGCGAGGCGTCGACATCATCCTGGGGGGCAACCCGGAGTCCTTGGCCCGGCGCGACCTGCTCGCCGACGGCTACGACCCGCAGTCCAGGGAGTTCGCCAAGGCGTATCCCCGGCTGCTGGAGAGACACACCGAGCAGTGCCGCGCCGAGGGCGAGGTGATCAAGGAACTCGGCGGCGTCTACGTCGTCGGTACCGAACGCCACGAGAGCCGCCGCATCGACAACCAGTTGCGGGGTCGTTCGGGCCGCCAGGGCGACCCGGGGGAGAGCCGCTTCTACCTGTCCCTCGAGGACGACCTCATGCGCATCTTCGCGACCGGTGCCATGAACTGGGTGATGTCCCGCTCGATGGACGACGACGTGCCCATCGAGTCCAAGATGGTCACCAAGTCGGTGGAGCGGGCGCAGAACACCGTCGAGCAGCGCAACGCCGAGACCCGCAAGAACGTGCTCCGCTACGACGAGGTGATGAACAACCAGCGACGGGTCATCTACAAGTTGCGGGGTCAGATCCTGGCAGGGGCCGAGTTGCGCGACCAGGCCCTCGAGCACCTGCGGTCCGAAGTGGAGACGATCGCCGCAGACCTACCCGAAGACGAGCCGTGGGACCACCGCAGCATCCTGGTGGCCGCCGGCGACCTCTGGCCGACCGATCTGACGTCGGCGGATCTGGCTGCCGAAGCGACGCCCGAGGGGCTCACAACCCGGTTGCTGGACGACGCCACCGCGCTGTACGCCAGGCGGGAGTCCGAGATCGGCACCGAAGTGATGCGGGGCCTCGAGCGCCAGGTGATGTTGCGGGTCATCGACCAGCACTGGCGCACCCACCTCTACGAGATGGACTACCTCAAGGAGGGCATCCACCTGCGGGCGGCAGGCCAGAAGGACCCGCTCAGCGAGTGGCAGCGGGAGGGCTTCGAGATGTTCGGAGACCTCATGCAGCGCATCAGGCGGGACTTCGTGCGCATGATCACCCACATCGAGGTGGTGACTCCGGACACCGGGCAGGCGGCGACGCGCAATGTCACCTATACCGGGCCGACCGACCCCTCCGAGGCGCCCAGTGCCCTGGCACAGGCGGCCGCGGCGGCCGCCGGCGTGCCGGTGGCCGGCTCCAAGCCCGCCGCCGCGCCGAGTGCTGCCCGCAAGCCCGCTGCGGGCACCGCCACGATGGTGCGCAGCGCAGCGGAGAAGACCGGACGCAACGCGCCCTGCCCGTGCGGCTCGGGCAAGAAATTCAAGCTCTGCCACGGTCGCTGAGCGACCGGAGGTCACCGCCCGTGCACTGCTTCGCGTCCCCGATTCCGGTCCGCCCTCCCCTCGACGTGGCGCGCTCGTGAACGAGGACTTCACCGACGACCTGGCCGAACTGCAGCTGCGTCTCGAGCAGTCCGAGCAGTACCTCGGCATCGCCGGTTTGCGCAGCCGGCGGCCGGCCCTGGAGACCGAGGCGTCGCGCCCCGAACTCTGGGACGAGCCCGAGCGGGCGCGCCGGGTCGCTCAGGACCTGGCGGCTGTGAACGACGACATCGACGCCTTCGAGCGGCTGCAGGGACGGCTCGAGGACGCCCAGACCCTCTGGGAATTGGCGACCGAACTCGATGACGACTCCGTGCTGGCCGAGATCGCCGAGGCCGTGGACACGCTGCGGGTGGCGTTCGACGCCCTCGAGTTGCGAGCACTGCTGGCTGGGACCTACGACGAGCGCGACGCCGTGTGCAGCATCCAGTCCGGCGAGGGCGGCACCGACTCCCAGGACTGGGCCTCCATGCTGCTGCGGATGTACGGCCGCTGGGCCGAGCGCCGGGGGTTCTCATTCGCGGTGGAGTCGGTCACCGAGGGCAAGGAGGCCGGGATCACCTCGGCGGAGTTCAGCGTCAAGGGGCGCCACGCCTACGGCCTGCTGCGCAGCGAGCACGGCATCCACCGCTTGGTGCGCGTCTCGCCGTTCAACAAGGAAGGCAAGCGCCAGACGGCCTTCGCATCGGTGAAGGTGGTGCCGTTCTTCCCGGAGATGGCCAAGGAGGTGGAGATCGACGAGACCGAGCTGCGCGTCGACACCTACCGCTCCTCGGGTGCCGGCGGCCAGCACGTCAACGTCACCGACTCGGCGGTTCGCATCACCCACCTGCCGACCGGCCTCGTCACTTCCAGCCAGGCCCAGCGCAGCCAGCACCAGAACCGGGAGCGCGCCATGCAGATGCTGGCCGCCAAGCTCTTGGACCTTGAACGCCGCAAACGCTCCGACGAGGTGGCCGAGATCGCCGGTGCGGCCAAGCGGATGGGTTTCGGGAGCCAGATCCGCTCCTATGTGCTCTACCCGTACCAGATGGTGAAGGACCTGCGCACCGAGCACTCCACGTCGAAGGTCGACGCTGTCCTCGACGGTGACATCGACGACTTCGTGGCCACGTACCTGCGGTGGCGCCGCGCCGAAGAGGTTGCCGCCGGAAGCGCAGCGGCCCAATGACCTGGCGGGCAGGAGTTCCGGGCCATGCGATACGTTCGACTTGTAATCGCGTGGTTTCGTCTTGTAACGTGTCGGTGTGACGATCGTTCGCCATCACGTCTCGCACCGCGGCCAACTGGCGCTGCCCGCTGAGGTGCGTCGCCGTTGGGACATGGCCGACGGCGGACCGGTCGAGGTCGCCGACCTCGGTGCCGCAGTGCTGGTCGTGCCCGCAAACGGTGACGGGCTGCGCGGCCTTCTCGCCGCGGCGATCGAAGAGGCGGGCGGATACGCGGCGCTTGCCGCCGGTGTCTCGGCCGAGGATCCCGATTTGGCGTGAGCGTCAGTGGGCGACGCTGTTCTCGTCGATGACCACGTGCTGCTGGCGGTGCTGCTGGGCAGGGCGCCGACGGAGCTTCGGTTCAGCGATTCCCGCATCGCGACGACGGGCCTGTGGTATCACCGATTGTGCCGGGCGGTGTCCGGTTCGGCGGTTGTCGGCTCGATGTCGCGTCGACTGTCCGGGCTCGCCCCTGGTGCCGCTTCAGCGGCGATCGGGTCGGTCGTACGACTGCCGGAGGACATCGAGATCGTGTCCCTGCGCAGGTTGGGGTGGCCGATGGCCGAACTGCTGTCCGGTGGTTTGCGGCTGAACCTGATGTCACTGGAAGCAATCGCCGCCGCGCGCGTCATCAACGCCGAGATATGCCTCGCCCCCGCCGACCGCAACGAGCCGCTGATGGGTGCCGCACGCACACTCGGATTGAACGTGCGAACAGTCCAGGCCTGAGCTTCCCGGGCCGCGGACACCCTCGCCGATGCCGCCACCCGAGCACGCCATGGGAGGTGGCCGCCGCCTCCTGAGGCTGCGACGGAGGTCCAGACCAGCCCAGATGACCGGTAGCCGCTGGGCCGCGTGCTGGAGGCCAACCGAAATGCCAGCGTCACGGCCCGTGTCCGCCGGCAGTCGTCCCCTAACCTCTTGGCGGGCTCGTGAACGCCGCGGGCGGACCCCACACCTCCGAGAGTGCTATGCGCCCCACATCCGGGGGGGCGTAGAATCCGTTCCGATCCACCGGCCGGGCACCAATCACAACCGCTAGAACGTAGTCACCCGCGCGCCCTTGGCGCGCTCGGTTCTCAGCGGTATTCGGCGGCAATCCACACTCTCCCGCGGCAGTCGGCCGTTCCGGCGGCTCGACTCCTGACCCCTCGGCCCGGTCGCAAGGCTGCGGCCGACGGCATCAGGCCCACTTGGGCGCGCACCGGCCGGGCACAGGCTTCATCGCCGACCCGCGGATCTGCGGTTCCCTTCCGGATAGCGGAGCCCCGTCCGCTGCGCCGAAGTGCCCCGGCAGTAGACGCGTGCACCGATCACCCATCGATCGTTTTCACTCAGCGAGTGGGAGGTTGGTGAGTTCCATCGGTCGGTGCACGGTTCCGGTCATGGTGACCGGGTCCGACACAAGCGCCGACCGGTGGGGGTGTCGGCGTGTCACGCGCGCCGCTGGGTTGCACGAGCGCGAGGAGATTGCGTTGGGCTGGTCGAGGACCCGACGGCGAGTTAGGCGTCTGTTGCCCGCCGGGTGGGCCGTCACCCGACGACGATCGCACGGGAGGTCGACCGCGGCGGAGGCCGGGACGCCTACCGGCCCGGCGCCTCGCAGCGGCGCACCGAGCGGCGCCTCGGACGCCCCCGACGGCGGCGCCTGGAGGCGCCTGGGCCGCTGCGGGACCGGATCTGCGCCGAATACTGATCGAGGGCTTCGAACAGATACCGCCTCACCGGCGCCGCTCGGCGACCTTCGACCGCGGCGCCGAATGGGCGCATTGGCCGACACTCGCCGCCGCGGCACAGCCGGCGATCCGACACCCGCAGCGGGCGCTCTTGCCCCAAGGTGTTCGCCGAAGTGCTCGGCTTGGAGTTGCGCTGGCAGGTTCAAACCTGCGTCCGACGGGTTGGTGGTGTTGGGGGTTGAAATGCGGGGAAGTGCCTCTCTGACCTGGGAGAATGGCCGTAGTTGAAAGCGGCTGTTGGCCCAGATCAGGAGGCACTTCCTGTGAGTGGAGTATCGCACGGTATTGATCGGTTCGAGGTGGTCTTTGACGAGGGGCGACCGCCTTCCAGAACACCCTCACCAACATCACGTCGCCCGGCGCCGGGGCGTGACATCCAAGCGGCCAGGGCATCGTCGAACCAGCGCTCGTAGTAGCGCTCGGCCAACCCGGCGCCGAAGATCACGAACCGCTTGCCGGCGGGGGATTGGTTGGCGGTGGCGCCGCCGGTGACCGTCTCGGTCAGCACGTACATGTGCTCCATGGCCAGCACCGGCCGTTCCACCCCCACCATCCGTCCCACCTCGCGCGCCCAGAGCCCGCCGGCGTTCACCACGTGCCGCATCTCGATGAACCCCCCGTCGGCTTCGGGTGAGGCATCGCCGGCGAGGTGGCCGCCGGAGGTGTCGTACAGCCCGATCCGCCGGCCCCCGCTGTCGTCGCGCTGATCCCCCGAGACCGGCGTGGTGGTCTGGCCGCAGTACATGCCCGGGCCCTGGTAGCGGTAGTGGTCCTTCACCCGGGAGACCTTGGCCAGCTCCGGATGGACCCAGCCCAAGTGGTAGTACTCGGCGAAGGTCTCCGCGATCAGTTTCCAGTTGGCCGCCACGTCGAAGGTGCACGACGACGTCGCCACAGCCGCGCCGCCGCTGTCCGGGGGTGCCGGGAGCGTGATTGGCCGCCACTCTTCCAAGCCGTAGCCCGCCATGCGGATCGCCAGATCGCCCAGCCACTCGGCGAGTGGGGGAGTGCTCTCGTCGAGAGAGACGAACACGATCGGACCCCACGTCTTGGTCCGGACCGGAACCAGTCCCCAGTCGGCGCGGTCGAAGTCACCTCGCGGCAAGGAGTCGAACAGCGGTGCGGCCACGAGGCGGCTGTCGGTGCTGTAGGTCCAGCGGTGATACGGGCAGCGGATCGTCTTGCCGACTTCGCAGTCGGCCTCGGCGAACTCGGTGCCGCGGTGGCGGCAGGAGTTCAGGAATCCCCGGATCGACTCGCCGGAGCGGGTCAGCAGGATCGAGCGACCGCCGGCCGACCGCACCAGCAGGCGCCCCGGTCGTGCCAGTTCCGAAGCCGGCGCCACACCCACCCACGCCCGCCCGAACAGCCGCTGCTGCTCGGGCGTGGAGAAAGTGCGGCGGGGCGATGCCCGCCGGAGCCGGCTGGATCAGGCGGCGTCGCGGGCGGCGGTCAGCCACTCGTCCACGCTCGCCCGGTTGGCCTCGATCCACTCGGCGGCGTGGCGGTGCACGTCCTCGGTGGTGTTCTCGCCGTTGTCGTAGCGCACGTTCTGCAGGGCCACGTCCACCACGCTGAGCGTCACGAGTTCGAACAACTTCCGGGCCGCCGGGTTGGCCGCCAGGAAGTCCTTGTTGGCGACGACCCTGATGTCAGCCGCCGCGAACCCTGTGTAGCAGGGGTCGTTGGTGCAGTACTCGGGGCCGAGCGCAGCGGGCGGGAAGTCGTCGAAGTCGAAGGCACCGGTCGTCGACCCGTCCAGCACGTTCTCGTGCTCGACGGCGAGCCAGACGACATTGTCGCCGGGGATCAGGCGGGTGAGGTAGCCGCTGGGCGACCAGGTGTAGACGATGACCGGATCGCCGTCGGCGACCTTGGCGACGGCTTCGGCGAACATGGCGTCGTAGCCGGCCCTCACGGTCTCGAGGTTGTCCCAGCCATTGAACTCGAGGGTCTCGGCGAAGATGTCGTCGCAGGTCCACCCATCGGGGCAGACCAGAACCTGCACGACTCCGTCCCCGGGCATGGTGTCCGTGGCGTCGTAGAGGGCGATGAGTTCGGGGTCGTCGTTGATCTGGCCGATCGTCCTGATGCCGTACTCCTCGGCGATGTCCTTGTTGGTCAGCAGACCCTCGAGGCCGGCGGCGGGAATCTCCCAGCCGACGATCTCGACGTGCTCCGCCACGATGGAGCCGTCCGCCAGTTCAGCCTCGAAGAACTTGCGGTGGCCGGGCATCCAGCCGTTGACCCAGAAGTCGACCTCGCCCCTGCCGAGCACCACGTAGAAGATGTCGTTGGGCAACTCGTTCTCGGCCGGCTCGCTGACGTCGTAGCCCAGTTCCTTCAGCAGTTGGTTGTAGATGGCTGCCTGCATGTAGCCCGTCGACCACGTGGCGCGGGCCTGTATCACCGAGACACCCGCACCCGGGTTCATGTAGGCCTCGGTGGCCGCGGCTTCCATCTCGGCGACCTGCGCCTGGGCCGACGTGGCCTCCTGCTGGGCGGCGGCGGCTTCGGCTTGGGCTTGGGTGGCCTCGGCTTGGGCGGCGGCGGCCTCTTCCTGGGCTGCGGCTGCCTGAACACTCGCCGCCTCGGCGGCCGCTTGGGCCGCGGCGAGTGCCGCCTCGGCCTCCGCTATGGCCTCCGCGCTGCCAGTAGCCGTGGCTTGAGCCAACTCGGCGGCTGCCTGCGCCTCCGACGCCGCTGCGGCCGCGGCACTCGCAGCGGCCGTGGCCGCGGCTGCCTCCGCTTCCGCCGCCCCGGCTCGGGCGTCTGCGGCGTCGGCTCCGGCCTGTGCGCCCTGTGCTGCCGCCATTGCGGTGGCAGCCTCACCGGATGCTGCCGCAGCGGCATCCACAGCGGCGGTGTCCTCCGCCGCGCAAGCCGCGCCGAGCAGCGAGACGGCTCCGACCACTGCGATCCTGAGAGACAGACGTGTTTTGTTGAGTCTTGTCATGGTGGTGATCTCCCCGTGATTGGCGATGTTCCGAGCTAGTGCGAGCGTCGTGAACCCGCCGATGAGGGAGAGAGTCTAGGCGGCGCGGAGTCCGAAAGGCGGAATGATGAAGGGCGGGCCTTGCGGCCCGCCCTTCATCATTCGGCTTGGTGGTTCAGCGTGGCGAGGTTGTGAACCCCGCCGGGATCAGGCTCAGGCGGCGTCGCGGGCGGAGGTCAGCCACTCGTCCACGCTGGCCCGGTTGGCCTCGATCCACTCGGCGGCGTGGCGGTTCACGTCGTCGGTGGTGTTCTCGCCCCCGTCATAGCGCACGTTCTGCAGCGCCACGTCGACGACGGAGATCTTGACACTCTCGAAGAGAGACCTGGCCGCCGGGTTGGCGTTCAGGAACCTCGAGTTGGCCACGACCCTGATGTCGGCTGCGGGCCAGCCGGTGTAGCAGGGATCACCGGTGCAGAACTCCGGGCCCAGCCTTGCGGGCGGCAGGTCGTTGAAGTCGAAGCCGTCGACGGTGGAACCGTCGAGCACGTTCTCCGCTGTTCCCACCGAGACCCAGATGGCGTTGTCGCCGGGGATCAGCTGCGTGAGGTACCCGCTGGGCGACCACGAGTAGGCGATGAACGGCTGGCCGTCCTCGAGGTTGGCGACGGCGTTGGCGAACATGGCCTCGTAGCCGGCGTGCACCGCCTCGAGGTTGTCCCAGCCGTTGAATTCGAAGGTCTGCGCGGCGATCTTGGCACAGTTCCAGGAGTCCGGGCACGACCCGACCTGGATGACCCCGTCTCCGGGCGTGATGTCTGCGGCGTCGTAGAGCGCCACGAGCTCGGGATCGTCGTTGATCTGCCCCAGCGTCTGGATGCCGTACTCCTCGGCGACGGCCTTGTTGGTCAGGAAGCCCTCGAGACCGGCCGCTGCGAGTGACACGCCAACCAGTTCGATGTGGTCGCCGATCACCGAGCCGTCGGAGAGTTCGTCGTTCCAGAAGTTGAGGTGGTTGGGGATCCAGCCATTGACCCAGAAGTCCACTTCGCTCTCGGCGAGGGCCACGTGGAAGATGTCGTTGGCCAACTCGTTGTCGGCGGGTTCGCTGACGTCGAATCCCAACTCCCCGAGCAGTTGGTTGTAGATGGCCGCCTGCATGTAGCCCGTGGACCACGTGGCGCGGGCCTGCGTCACCGCGACGCCCGCACCCGGGTTCATGTAGGCCTCCATGGCGGCGGTTTCCATCTCCTCGACCTGGGCCTGGGCGGAAGCGGCGTCGGCCTGCGCGGAAGCGGCCTCCTGTTGGGCGGCGGCGGCTTCCGCCTGGGCGGCGGCTGCCTCTGCCTGGGCGGCGGCTGCCTCCTGTTGGGCGACGGCTGCCTCTGCCTTGGCGGATTCGGCCTCTGCCTGGGCGGCTGCTGCTTGAGCGCTGGCAGCCTCTGCCGCCGATTGCGCGTCGGCGAGAGCCGCCTCGGCCTCGGCGATGGCCTCGACGCTGCCCGAGGCGGTGGCCTGCGCCAATTCGGCGGCGGCCTGAGCCTCGGCGGCGGTGGCCGCGGCGGCGTCCGCAGCGGCCACCGCAGCGGATGCCTCGGCCTCTGCTGCCCCTGCTCTGGCATCCGCTGCGTCGGCACCGGCTTGGGCACCCTGCGCGGCGGCCATTGCAGCAGACGCCTCGCCCGATGCCGAGGCGGCGGCGCCCGAGGCGGCCGACGCAGCCGCGGCGGCATCGTTTGCCGCCGTGTCATCGGCCGCGCACGATGCGGCGAGCAGCGCGAGAGTCGCGGCGAGCGCGATCCCGGCTGAAGTCCATTTCTTGCTGGAAAGTGTCATGGTGAGATCTCCCCGTGAACGACGTTGTCCGGAAAGAGGTCCACCGCGGTGGACCTCTAGTGCAGGTGAGACTAGTCGGCCGCCTGTGCCGAGAGGTACGCGCCCCCGGCTGGATCGGGATCGGTGGCGTTCCCGTTGTCGATCTCGACGTACACCTCGGACCGGCGGAACTCACCGAGTACCGAGCGCGTCGTCATCAGGAGAGTCAGTCCGGCCATGAGGCACAGGAAGGCTCCCGCCCCGCTGACCAGCTTGGCATCGGCGACCCGGGTGAGACTGCCGATCCAGTTGAAGGCGATCATGATCAAGCCCACTGAGGCTCCGGCGGTGGCGGCGCTCCAGATCCACTTGCGCCGTTCGTCGTGGCCGAACAGGCCCGACGCCAGGAGTGAGAAGGCCGTACCCATAGCGACGACGATGAGAGCCAGGTAACCGAACTGAGGCCCGCGGGAACTGAACCCGTCGGTGATGATCTTCTCGGTGCGCTGCGCCTGGTTGATGAGCGCGGTCATCTTCAGCGTCGCCTCGGTGCTCCCGGCCGGATCTTCTTCTGCCTGGCGCCTCAGCTCCTCGATCTCCGCGGCCAACTCGGGGGTTATGACCGATTCCGCGCGCTCGTCGAAGGTCCAGCCCGAGAAGCCGGCGATCACAACGACGGCAGCGGCTGCAATGGTCCCCACGATCCGGCCCGTCGCCACCGTTCTGACCAGCGGGCGCCGGGGCGCGAACGGGGCGGACCGCAACCAGAACATGGCTCCAACGGCTGCGATGGCCGTGCCGACCAGCGCCAGCCAGGCTCCGATGCCGTCGCTGTAGGCGGCATTGGCGCCGTGGGGCGTCGCCCAGAGGTAGGCGCCTGCCGAGACCACCCCGCCGAGGGCGAACACCAGGGCGCCGTCGGCGCCGAGCCAGCGGGCGCCCCATCCGGGCTTCCGCAACGTCACCAGCGCTGCTGCGCCCGCCAGCAGGCTGAAGGCCAGGACCGCGTATCCGTAGACCGAGCCGCCCTCCGCGCCAAGACCATTGAAGCTCCGCCCGGCCAGGTCCTGATCGACGAAGCGGCCGTACCCCGAGATCAGCCCCGAGTCGGAACCCCAGGTCATGAACACCGAGACCACGCCCAGCACCGCTCCCGCCAGGGCCAGGGTGGCGCCGCGGCGCTCAGCCGCGTCGACCGGAGCAGACTTGGCCTCCGTCGCCGCCACCGCTCCGATGGTGGCCGCCGTCGGGAGCAGCGCCTCAGGGTTGAGGCGATGCCTCCACGCCTTGCGAATGCGAGTCAGCAGATACTCCCCGTCACTGGCCTCGGACTGGGAGATGCGGTCCAGAACCACCGCCACGATGAACAGCGCAAGTCCGGACGAGGCGGCCTGCGCCGTGTCGAGGTTCTGCACGGCCTGGAAAACCGGCCGCCCCAGACCGCCCGAGGCCATGATGGCGGCGATGCCCAGCATGGAGATCGACAGCAGAAGTGTCTGGTTGAGTCCGGTCATGATGGCCGGGCGGGCCAAGGGGAGTTGCACGTCGCGCAGCACGCGGCCCTCGGAGGCGCCGTAGGCCCTGCTGGCCTCGACCACGTCGGCAGGCACCTGGCGGATGCCGAGATTGGTGAGTCGTATGAGCGGTGGGAGGGCGAACACCATCGTCACCATCGTGGCCGGCTCCGCGCCGATGCCGAAGAAGAAGATGATCGGCAGCATGTAGATGAACGGGTGCACCACCTGCATGGCGTCCAGAACGGGCCGGACGACGTTCCACGCCCCGTCGAAGCGACCGCACAGGATGCCCAGGGGGATGCCGATGACGGCGCAGAGCACTACGGCGACGACGATGATGCCCAGGGTGATCACCGTCTCCTTCCAGTACTCGGTGCCGAGGATGCCGCACAGGGCGAGGGCCAGTGCGACGGAGACGCCGACCCTGAGGTTGCGGGTGAACATGCCAATGACCAGGAACGCCACGCAGACCGCGATCCAGGGCATGTCGGCGATCTCCCACCAGGGATGGTGCGCCGGTCCGTTCACGAAGTTGCGGAAGAGGAATGTGAACGGCCATTCGATCACGTCCAGGACTGGGGCCAGGTTCTGGTCGATCCAGCTGACCATCTGCGTGATCCACGCCCCGAACGGTACGTCCCACTGGTCGAGGACGGCGTTGTCGCCAACCCCCGGCTGGGGGGACTGAGCGAGGATGCTCACATGTACACCTCTCGCTCGAAGCGCTCCGAGAGGCTCTCGACTCGCCCCATCTCCTCCATGATGAGACGCGGGTCGAGGTTGCCCAGGAGGGTTCCGGAGTCCTCGCAGGCCGCGATCGGCAGCCCCTTGCCCGCCAGGGAGTACACCTCGTTGAGGGAGTTGTCACAGGAGCAGGTGTCGAAGTCGGTCCGCATCGCGGCGGCGACGTCGGTCGCACCCTCGGCGGCCGCGCGCACCGCATCGGCGGCCGTCAGCACGGCCGTCGGCGCGCCCCGCCGGTCGACCACGAAGGCGCCCGCTCGGTCACCCAACGCCGCCAACGCCGACTCCAACGTCATGTCGGCCGTCACCGGTGCGGGCGGGAGCATCACCTCGCGCACCAGGATCACGCGACCCTGATCCACGTCCTGCACGAACTCGGCCACGTACCCGGTGGCGGGCTCGGTCAGGATCTCGGTGGGAGTGCCCACCTGCACGACGGCGCCGTCCTTCATGATGCACACCCGGTCGCCGATGCGCAGCGCCTCGTTGAGGTCGTGGGTGATGAACAGGATCGTCTTCTGGAGTTCGCTCTGGATCTCCATCATCTCGTCCTGCATCTGGCGCCGGATGAGGGGGTCGAGAGCGCTGAAGGCCTCGTCCATGAGCAGGATCTCGGGGTCGGAGGCCAGGGCGCGGGCCAGGCCGACCCGCTGCTGCATCCCGCCGGAGAGTTCCGCTGGCATGTTGTAGGCGTACGGGCCGAGCCCCACCAGCGACAGGGCCCGCATGGACGCCGCATTGCGCTTGTCGCGCGCCACGCCCTGCACCTTCAGCCCGTATCCCACGTTGTCGATGACGTTGCGGTGCGGGAAGAGCGCGAAGTGCTGGAAGACCATGCCCATGTGCGTGCGCCGGAACGCCTGCAACTCGGAGCCCTCGAGCGCCTGCACGTCGGTGCCGGCGACGCTGATCTGCCCGGCGGTGATGTCGATCAGCTTGTTGACCGTGCGCATTGCGGTGGACTTGCCCGACCCCGACAGCCCCATCACCACGAACACCTCGCCCCGCCGAACGCTGAAGCTCACGTTGTCGAGGCCCACCACGTGCCCGGTCTCGGCCTGTACCTCGTCCTTGGACATGCCCGAGCGCAGCAGATCGAAGGCGCGCCCGCGGGGCTGGGGGCCGAAGATCTTGTAGACCCCGTCGAGGATGATGACTTCGTCGCCGTTGTGGGACATGGCTATCGGTTCTCGGCCCGGCTCCGGCGTCTCGAGAGAGGCACGGCGGCATGCTAACCCAGGCGACCTCGCCGCGTCCGGGCGTTGTGGATTCCGCTGCCCTTCGCGGGCGCGGTGGTAGCGTGATCGGGCCGGCACGGACCCGGCGCAGCGTGGAGTCGGAGCGAGTCGGAGATTGATGGGCGGAGTGCGGCAGGCCGGCGTCTCATGATCGAGTTGGATCAGGTCACCAAGATCTACAAGGGCGAGGTCCTGGCCCTGTACAGCGTTTCCTGCAAGATCACCAAGGGCGAGTTCATATTCCTGGTGGGACCCTCGGGGTCGGGCAAGTCCACGTTCCTCAAGCTCTTGAACCGCCAGGAGACCGCCGATCAGGGCGCGGTGTGGATCGCCGGCAAGGAAGTCGGAGCGCTGCCTCGCTCCAGCGTCCCGAAGCTACGCCGGCTGGTGGGCTGCATCTTCCAGGACTTCAAGCTGTTGCCCAACAGGACCGTCTACGAGAACGTGGCGTTCGCTCTCGAGGTCACCGGGCGCTCCCGCCAGCAGGTCCGCACCCAGGTTCCCTCGTTGCTGGAACTGGTTGGGCTGTCGAAGAAGACCCATAGTTTCCCGCACGAATTGTCCGGGGGCGAGCAGCAGCGGGTCTCCATTGCTCGAGCCTTCGTCAACCGCCCGCCCATCCTGCTGGCCGATGAGCCCACTGGAAACCTCGACGGTGACACCTCCAACGGCATCATGCGGCTGCTCGCCGAGATCAACAAGCGCGGCACGACGGTGGTCATGGCCACCCACGACCAGAACATCGTCAACGCCGCCCGGAGGCGGGTGCTGCGCCTGGACCGGGGTCGGTTGACCGCCGACGAGGCCAAGGGCCGCTACTCCTAGGGACGGATCTTGGCACTCTCGCTCGGCTACGTCTTCCGCGAGACGCGGGGCAACCTGCGCTGGAACGTCACCCTCTTCGCCGCCACGATCGTCGCCGTGTGGGTCTCGCTGACGCTGTTCGGCTCGTCGCTGCTGATCCGTGAGGGTGTCGAGCAGGCCACGGGGCGGTGGCGCGGCGGCATCGAGTTCATCGTGTTCATGAACGCCGATGCCACCGAGGCGCAGCACGCCGCCATCCGGGGCGCCCTCGACGAGAACCCCGAGATCGGCGGCTACGACTTCGTCGACCAGCAGGGCGCCTACAACGAGTTCATCACCGAGTTCGCCGACCGACCCGAACTCATCGAGAACGTCACCCCGGAGATCCTCCCGCCCTCCTACCGGGTGAAACCCACCGTTGACGACGCGGATGTGATCGAGGCGCTGGCGGCGCAGTTCGACACCCGACCAGGGGTGCGCCAGGTGACGCTGCCGGTGGAGGTCATCCGCACGCTCCAGCAGAACAGCCAGAAGGTCAGCGTCTTCGTGCTCATCATCGCCATCGTGGTGCTGCTGGCCGCTCTGATGCTTATCGCCAACACCATCCGCACCGCCATCTTCGCCCGACGCCAGGACATCGAAGTGATGAAGTTGGTGGGCGCGTCCAACTGGTACGTGCGATTGCCGTTCATGGTGGAGGGAACCATCCAGGGCGTCATCGGCGGGGCGCTGGCGATCCCGATGCTCTTCCTGATGAACAACCTGATGGCCGGGTTCGTGCAGGACGACTATCTGGAGTTGCTGCGGTCGCTGGTGGTGGACAGCGCCGTGGTATGGAACACCTCCCTGCTCGTCACCGGGATCGGGGCGGCGGTGGGGGTGGTGGGCTCGCTGTTCGCGGTGGGCCGCTTCCTCGACGTCTAGCCACAGCCGCCCGGTCGGGGTTGCTCTGTCCGGTCGGGGTTGCTCTGTCCGGTCGGGAGCGTCTGGCGAAATCGCTCCGCCGGCCGGCCCCCGGGCTCCCTCCCTCGGTTGTCGGTGGCGCCCGGCCGGGCCCGGTGGTGGCCTTGGGGCTAATCTGCCGGTGATTCGGTCGGAGTCACGGAGGGAGGCCCACAATGGTGCAGAGCGTGCGAGGTGTGATCGCCCGGTCGAAGGGCGCGCCGGTGGAGATGGAGACGATCCTGGTGCCCGACCCGAGCCCCGGTGAGGCGCTCGTGGCCATACAGGCCTGCGGGGTGTGCCACACCGACCTGCACTACCGCGAGGGGGCCATCAACGACGAATTCCCGTTCCTGCTGGGCCACGAGGCCGCGGGCATCGTGGAGGCGGTCGGCCCGGGCGTCGATGAGGTGGCGCCCGGCGATTTCGTGATCATCAACTGGCGGGCCGTCTGTGGTCAGTGCCGGTCGTGCGCCCGGGGACGCTCCCAGTACTGCTTCGCCACCCACAACGCCAACCAGCCGATGACCCTGGCAGACGGCACCAAGTTGTCGCCGGCGCTGGGCATCGGGGCGTTCGTGGAGAAGACGCTGGTTGCCGCAGGTCAGGCGACGAAGGTGAACCCCGAGGCCAGCGCGGCTGCGGCCGGGTTGCTGGGCTGCGGGGTCATGGCCGGGCTGGGCGCCGCCATGACCACCGGCGGTGTGGGTCGGGGCGACTCGGTGGCCGTGTTCGGTTGCGGGGGAGTGGGCGACGCCGCGATCGAGGGTGCCCGCCTGGCCGGCGCCTCGACAATCGTGGCGGTGGACATCGACGACCGCAAGCTGGAGTGGGCCCGGCAGTTCGGTGCCACCCACACGGTCAACAGCCGCGAGTCCGACCCCGTGGAGGCCATAAGGGAACTCACCGGCGGCAACGGCGTGGACGTGGCCATCGAGGCCATTGGCCTGCCCGAGACCTACCGGCAGTGTTTCGAGGCTCGCGACCTCGCCGGCACCGTCGTGCTGGTGGGCGTGCCGAACCCCACCGCCACCATCGAGTTGCCCTTCATCGAGGTGTTCGGCCGGGGCGGGGCGCTGAAGTCCTCCTGGTACGGCGACTGCCTTCCCAGCCGCGACTTCCCCATGCTCATCGACCTGTACCTGCAGGGGCGCCTGAACCTGGACGGCTTCGTCAGCGAGACCATCGC
>JAPONU010000239.1 GCA_026713745.1 bacterium | reverse complement strand
GGATCTCGAACTCGAACGGTTGCTGCACGACGAGCAGGCCGGAGCGTCGTTCACCCGGGTCGAGCCGGAGTTCCTCGCCGACGTGGTCGGTCGACCCATCGAGGACTGGATGGTGTTCCTGCCACCGGACCAGCGCGGCGCGGCGACCCGGCGCTACCGGGGCCCGGGGCGGGTGCGCGGTGCGGCCGGCACCGGCAAGACCGTGGTCGGCCTGCATCGGGCGGCCGATCTGGCGCTGCGCAACCGTGCCCTCGCTGCCCGCCGGCGCGAGGAGTCCGGCGACGAGGCGGAGCGTGTGCCGCCGGTGCTGTTCACCACCTACATCAGGACGTTGCCCCCGGTGTTCGAGTCGCTCTATGAGCGGCTGCCGGGCACCCGGGCCGGTGAGGTGGAGTTCATCAACGTCGACCGGCTCGCCCGGCGGATCTGCGGCGAGGCCGGTGACCGCGGGTTCATCAACCCCAACAAGGTCACCAAGGCCTACGACGAGGCGTTCAAGCAGACCGTCGTCGCCGACACCCCGCTGCACGGCGGCTTCACCCCGCAGTACCTGCGGGACGAGATCGAGAAGATGATCAAGGGTCGGGCCATCGAGACCCTCGAGGAGTATCTCGACTTGCCTCGCACCGGACGGCGGGCGCAGCTGGGACGCCTGCAGAGAACCCAGGTGTGGGAACTGATGGAGCGCTGGGATGCGCAGATGGCTCGCCACGGCACCATCGACTTCTGCGACGTGATCCTCCGGGCGCTGGCCCACGCCCGCCGGCGCCCCAGCCCCACTTACTCGGCGGTGATAGTGGACGAGGCGCAGGACCTCACCCTGGCGGGACTGCAACTCCTGCGGGCGCTCGTCAACGCTCCGGCCGTCGAGGAGGATCGCCCCGACGGCCTCGTCATCCTCGGCGACGCCGCCCAGCGGATCTACCCCGGCGGGTTCACGCTCCGCCAGGCGGGCGTCGAGGTACGGGGCCGCACCACCGTGCTGACCGAGAACTACCGCAACACCGCCGAGATCATCGGCGCGGCGATCGCCATCGCCGGCGACCACCGCATCGAGGACCTCGGCGAGAACGTCCGCCGTGGCGACGAGCCGATCTCGACGGTCAGGAGCGGGCCCCGCCCCGTCCTCGTACAGATCAACGGGCTCGACGCCCAGACCGACGAGATCGCCCGGAGAATCGAGGATTTGCGAAGTTCCGACGCGGGCATCGGTCCCGGCGACGTGGCCGTGCTGGCACCGTTCAACACCTCCGCCAACAGCGTCCGCGCACGCCTGCGGACCCACGGCCTCGACGTGCAGTCGCTGGAGGACTACGACGGCAGGCCCAACGACCGGGTGAAGGTCGGCACCTACCACCGCGCCAAGGGTCTGGAGTTCAAGGCGGTGTTCCTGCCCCACATGGGCCGCTTCCCACCACGGGCGAGGAAGGGCTCGAGCACCGAGGAGGCCGCCGAGAACAGGGAGCTGGCCGTCTCGCAGTTGTTCGTGGCGATGACGAGAGCCCGCGACCTCGTGGTGGTCCTCCACGGCAGCAGGCTCAGCCCCGTGATCACCCCCGCCGAGGACCACTTCGAGCGAATCGACCCGTAGGCGACGACCCACCCGGTAGCGGTCCGCTCGCCCGGCCGGTCGGACGACCCCATTGCCCGACCTCGACTGGACGACCCGCTGAGGCGGACACCACCGGCTCCCAGTGGTCCCGTCGTCCAATTGTCGGCGGTCGGCGCGAGCGCTCTATCCCCTTGTGAGCCAAGGTTCTGGGCGCGTTCTGACGGTTCAGGGGATCCCCGCCGGAGCACTGGAGCCCCGCCGCCGAGCCGGACCGCCGGAGCGTCTCAGCGGTGGATGGTGAACGCCCGGCTCAGGCCCGGACCGTAGCGGTAGATCGCGAAATCCGCGTCGAACGACACCGCCTCGTCGATGCCGTTGCGCTCCATGACCGCCCAACTCGTCCGATCCACCAGCGAGAAATCCTGATCGGCGAAGCGCTCGCCTATCGCCAGCGCGGTCCGCACGTCCTCAGCAGTGGCGGGAAGCACGTCGGCGAGGTTTCGCCCGAGAATCGTCGCAACCAGAGCATCGGCCAGCGCCCGGTTGCGGCGGCTACGGGCAACCGCCCAGGTCTCGACAAGCACGTGGTCCGTCGTGGCCAGGCGCCCGGCGTACGCCTCGACGACGGTGACGGCGCGCCGGTGGGAGGCGTCGTCGGCGGCTGCCAGGGCGTACCAGGCACCGGTATCGACGAAGACTCGCTTCACGCGTTGTCGCCGCGGCGCCCCAGCCTGGCCTCGAAGTCGCCGCCGAAGGCCTCCGCAACCATGCGGCGCTTGTCCCGGGCGATGTCCGTCGGCTCATCCCCGCTGCCAAGAACACCGACGATGGCACCGATGTCACCGCTGTCCGCACGCGCCGCGGCGTCGTCGGCGTGGATCAGGTCCCTGATGTATGCCGACACGCTGAGACCCTGCTCGGCGGCGCGTCGCCGGGCTGCCGCCCGCGAGGCCTCGTCGAGAAGCACGTTCGTGGGCTTGGTCATGCGGTCATCCTAGCTGATTGCGCATGATGTGCTGCGTGATATACGCAAGTCCACCCCCATGCAAGAGCCCGCGACCTCGTGGTGGTCCTCCACGGCAGCAGGCTCAGCCCCGTCATCACCCCCGCCGGGGACCACTTCGAGCGAATCGACCCGTAGGCGACAACCCACCCACTCGCGGGCGTCTCGGTTACCGACGACGCCCCGACGTTCTACCTCCGACCGGTCCCGGAGTTCGAATCGTCACCCACCCACAGGTTCAACCCCGAAAGCCCATGTGTGTCAGGATCGGGGTGGCAGCGCTGGCGACGAGGCATATCGCGACCCCGACGGCTCGTCGTCATACCTGCCGCACTGCTAGCCCCCTGAGCAACGCTCCGCGCGCCGGCAGCCGCTGCGCCGGTCAACGGTGGTGACCATCCGGCAGCCGCCCGGGTCGTGCGGCAGGTAGTTTTTTCTCGTGGTCGACGTGGCTGTGGCGGGGGTAGATTCGGGGGTGCCGACTGTTGCGGACGCCCGACGGGCGGCGGAGGTGCTGGCCGACGCCGGGGCGGGCCGCGTGTTGCTGTACGGGTCGGTCGCCCGCGGCGAGCAGACCCCCGACAGCGACATCGATCTCGTGGCCGTCTTCGACGATCTCGGTGACTACGCCGACCGCCGGCGGCGCAAGGGCGCCCTTGCCGAGGCGGCCCGTAAGGCGTGCGGCTGGCCGGTGCAGGTACTGGTGACCGACCGCCCCGAGTGGCGGATCCGCTCGGAAAGTCTCCGTTGGACGCTGGAGCGTCGCATTGCACCCGAGGTGGTGCCTCTGGTGGTGCGCCCGGAGGTGGGCGTGGACTGGGGCAAGGAGATCGGCATGGCCGACAGCGACGCCGGCGAGGCACTCGACCGGCTGCTGAACCTGCGCACGCAGGTCACGCAGATCCTGAACGGGATGAATCAAGGACCCGCCGAGGAGGGTGCCATCACCGACGGCGACGACGAGGCGCCGGCGTTCTACCGGCAGGATCGCCTGTGGGCGCTCTGCGGAGCGGCGCAGCTGTGCGCAGAGAACGCCCTGAAGGCGCTGATCCACGTGATCTGCGGCGACGACCCGCGGCGCATCCACACGATTCCCGAACTCGCCAAGGAGTTGCCCGACCGGCACTGGGCGGCGGTGCGGAGCTGTTTCGACGACGAGACGTGGGACACGGTGAGCCACTGGCGCAGCGACGCCGCCTACCCGGCGGACCGCCCCGAGCGGTCGTCGCGGGCCACCACCGCCTACGGCGAGCGCCTCGCCCGTCACGTCCTCGCCGTGGCGACCCTCGCCATCGACGCCTACGAGCAACTCTATGAACCCTGCGGGGAGTCCCGCCGGCTGCGCCGCCACGTCACTAACACCGCCGAACGCCTCGAAACCCAGGGCATCGCCTGAGCACGGCAAGCCGCCGAAGGAGCATCACCTGCATGGCGAAGTTCTCGTTCCCGGCCGCCGAGAGGTGATCACATCACCTCCGTGCGCAACGGAGGCTCCGGCCCGATCAGGACGGCTCTGCGCGGTTGACGGGGCGCGCGATGATCGGGGGCGGACTCCATCGGTTGGTTCCAATGGGTCATCATGGCGGCGAGTCAACACATTCGCTGAAGGACGACGCGACGGACAGCGCCACCCGGATGTTGCCCGTGGGAATCTCTACGCGTCCAACAGGACCGTTCTGAAAGTGATCGACACCCGACGCCTACGTGGTAGCACCTGCCCGCTTACCCGATCTCTGTCGTTCTTGCGTTTGGCTATTCCGTGCCGCCAATCCGCGCGAGCCGATCCGGCGAGGAGCACCAGACTCCGGCGTTGCAGCGTCTGTGAATAACTTTGGCCATCAGGCCCGACGAAGTCCATGACGACATCGGAGTTCAGGCTGACCGTTGCAACAACCGGACCGAAACAGTCACGATCAGTGTGCGGGGCAATACCCTGCCCCGGCAGGTATTCGTTGACTATCGCCTGATCGAATGTATCTATTGGGTGGCACAAGTCAATGGCACTCAGCACGACATCTCGGCCAAGCCTCTCGAGCCACGGCGGGAGTGGCCCCAGATGAGCTGATGCGTCGATGCCGCGGTAGCTGTAGTCGTACTTGTAGCCGTAGTGCTGCACGCGGCGCGACAGATCGCCCAGCCACACCGACGACTCCTCGCTGTCGATCCAGGTGACAAGCTCACGTTCTCGCTCCTCACTGAGAAACCCGGCGCGATAGACGAGTCCTTCGGGCACGGCTGCCGCCTCCGGATCGGATTCGCATGCCTCCCGCCAGGCTGCTTCGACGACTTGAACGAACGCGCGGTCGTAGTCGGTCAACCCGCCGGCCATGGCGCCATGCTACAGGTCGAGGCGCAGCAGGTCGTCGTAGGTCTCGCGGCGGATGACGGGGCGGGCCCCGCCGTCCAGCACGGCGGCAGGGTCGGTGGCTGCCAGCAGCATCAGCGCCTCGCTGTCGAGGCGGGCCTCGCTGCGGGCGAAGTGTCGAGCCGCCCAAGTCTTGCCACACCCACGGCAGCCCTCGATCAGGACCGCGCCCCGCCGCTGCAAGGCGCCCGAGATGCCGCGATCGGCGACGCGGGGGAGGTAGCCCTGCATCGTCAGCGTCGTGGGAATGTCGTTCTCGGCGCTCATCCGACTGAACTCCCATGCCCGTGGATCGTGCAACCCGGTAATCAATAATACTGCGTTCTGGGAACTGGTAATGCTGCATATGCGGAAGAATTTTCAATCCACTCTGGGACTATCACGCAACATGTCCTGGAATACGGGAAGATGTCGCGGAGGAAGCACTCCCGGAATCATCCCGCGAGGCGCTGTGGGGCGGTCTGACCGGGTACCGTCGGCGGCATGGACGCGCAAGATCGGTCAGTACCGCCGGCGGGGCGGCACGGTGGTGACGGGCCGGCGGTGGCGCGGGCACTGGGGCTGGGCCCGGGCTTGCTGCTGGACCTGTCGCAGAACCTGAACCCGTTCGCACCCGACGTGGCGAGGTTCGGCCGCCGATAACCCCATTGGTCGGTGGGGTCGCTGCCGCTGGCACTACTGGGGGACCTGCTGGATCACGCCGATCTCGCCGGTCGGGCTGCGTCCATCGCCCGCGCTCGGGAGGATCTGGTCGGCGTCTTCGAGCCACGGGACTTCACCGTGCACACGGCCGACGCCCCCTGGGTGCTGGTGCAGGCTCCGGGCTTGCGGGAGTCCCTCGCCCCCCACGGCGTGCTCGTCCGGGACTGCACGAGCCTCGGGCTGGCCGGGACAACCCGGGTGGCCGTGCCCGACGCAGCCGGGCTCGAACGGCTGGCGGCCGCGCTGGACAACGCGGGTATGGCCGCACCAGCCGGATCCGCCGGCAATGGGGCCAGCGCCGCGACGCTCCCCGATCGCGGCGGCCGGAACCCCGCCGAGCCGGTCGAACGATCCCTCCGCTGAGGGGGCAGGCGGGTCGGCGGCGACATCTCGCCGAGGCGCCCCCGGCCTAGACTGCGACTCGGTCCGGGGACGAAGTCCGGTTGAAATCCGGCACTGTCCCGCAACGGTGAAGCGGTGCTCGGCACTCGGGAACTCCTGAGGCGCCAAGCCATCGCCAAGTCCGGTCGAACCTCGGGCCGATGCGAACCGCATGACCCTCGGGGATAAGGGTTGGTTCGGCCGGCAGCCTCTGTCGATCGAGCTTCCGTCCTCGACCGATAGGAGGCTCCAGATGGCCAAGACCCGCCCTGTTCTCTTTCTCGTCGCGATCCTGGCGTTCGCCGGACTGCTCGCCGGCGCCTGCGGCAGCGACGAGGAACCCGTGACGATCGAATCCACAGGCGGGACGTGGACGCTCGACGCAGCGCCCCAGCGCATCGTGTCGCTGTCGCCGGCCGCCACCGAGATCCTCTTCGCCGTCGGCGCCGGCCCGCAGGTGGTGGCCGTGGACAACTGGTCCACGTACCCGCCGGAGGCGCCGACGACCGACCTCTCGGGGTTCGATCCGAACATCGAGGCGATCACCTCCTACGAACCCGACCTGGTGGTGATCGCCAACGACACCAACGAGCTGGTCGCCGGCCTGGCCGCGCTGGACATCCCGGTGTTCGTGAGCGCCAGCCCGTTCGACATCTCCGGCGGCTACGGGGCGGTCGCCACACTCGGCGCGGCCACAGGACACGTGACCGGGGCTCAGGAGGTCATCGAGACGATGCACGCCGAGATCGCCGCGGCCCTGGCGAACGCTCCCGAGGTGCCCATCCGCATCTACCACGAGCTGGACGACACGCACTTCTCGGTGAGTTCCGACAGCTTCATCGGGGCCGTGTACGCCGAGCTCGGCACCGTGAACATCGCCGACCCGGCCGACAGCGACGGCTACGGATTCCCGCAGCTCACCGAGGAGTACATCATCGAGGCCGACCCCGAGCTGATCATCATCACCGATCTGCTGGCCTACACGGCCGACGACGTGGCCGCCCGCCCCGGCTGGGAGACGGTGACAGCGGTGCGGGACGGCAACATCCTGGTGGTTGACGCCGACATCGCCTCGCGCTGGGGGCCTCGCCTCCCGCAGTTCGTCCACACCATCGTCGAGGCGCTGGCGGCCATCGCCGCGGCGGACAACGGGTCGAGCGGCTAGGCGAGACGACGGCTGTGGCGTCAACACGGAGCCCCGGATCGCGAGGGCGAGCCGACACCCGCCCCGTGATACACGGCGGCGGGGCCCGGCCCCCGGACGATCCGGAGCAGTCCCCGGCAACCGGCGCGGCCGAGGCGACCCACGGCGCCTTCCGGCTGTCCCCGCCGGCCGCGGCCGGAGCGGTGGTCGCCCTGGCCGCCGTGGCCCTGCTGAGCGCCACCACGGGGGCTGCGGGCCTGGCGTTCGGCGATGTCGTCGCCACGCTCGCGGATCGCCTGCCGCTGGTGGACGTGGACTCGGCGCTGAGCGCGCGCCAGGAGAGCATCCTGTTCCAGATCCGCCTGCCCCGGCTGGTGCTGGGCATGCTGGTGGGCGGATCGTTGGCAATGGCCGGGGCCTCCTACCAGGGAGTTTTCCGCAACCCGCTGGCCGACCCGTATCTGCTGGGCGTCTCGGCCGGTGCCGGCTTCGGGGCGGTCCTGGCGCTGGGATTCGGCCTGGACGTGGGCTGGGGACCGTTCGACGCCCTGCCTGCCGCCGCCTTTCTGGGTGCGCTCGTGGCGGTGAGCGCCTCGGCGGCCATCGCCCGGGGCGCCTGGCGTTCGCCGGCCACGCTGCTGCTCGGCGGCATCGCCATGGCGGCGTTCTTCTCGGCGGCGCAGACCTACGCAATCGGCCAACTCAGCGAGACGCGCACCCGCGAGGTGCTGTCGTGGCTGTTCGGACAGCTGAGCACCAGCGGCTGGAGCCAGGTCTGGATCCTGGGGCCCTATGTGATCTTCTGCGGGGGGATCCTGCTGCTGCACCGGCGGCATCTGGACGTGCTGCGGGTGGGCGACGACGAAGCGCTCTCGCTGGGTCTGAACCCCGGCCGTTCACGCCTCGTGGTGATCGGGGCGGCGTCGCTGCTGACGGCCGCGGCGGTGTCGGTCAGCGGCCTCATCGCCTTCGTCGGACTCGTCGTGCCGCACATCGTCCGGCTCCTGGTGAGCCACAGCTACCGGGTGGTCGTGCCGCTCTCGGCGCTCGGCGGGGCGGCGTTCCTGGCGCTCGTGGACACCGGCGCCCGCACGTTGACGGCTCCGGCGGAACTGCCGGTCGGTGTGATCACCGCCTTCGTGGGCGCCCCGTTCTTCGCCCTCGTGCTGTGGCGCGGCGCCCGCAAGGTGCCCGCATGACGACGGCGGCAGCCCCGTCACCCATCGTGGCGTCGGCGGAGGGCTCCGCAGCGCTCGTCTGCCGGGACGTCCGCGTGGCATTCGGGAACACCGAGGCGCTGCGCGGCGTGGATCTTCAGCTCGCGCCCGGCGAGTGGCTCGGGCTGATAGGGCCCAACGGAGCCGGCAAGTCCACCCTGCTGCGAGCCATCGCCGGGCTCGTCGACCACCACGGCACGATCAGCCTCAGTTGCGGCCGGCGGCCCGGCGGCACCGACGTGGCGCTGGTGCCGCAGAACCCGATCCTGCCCGAGGGCATGACGGTGGCCGAGTACGCACTGCTGGGTCGCAGCCCGCATCTGGGCTGGCTGGCGACCGAGTCACGGCGGGACCGTCGCATCGTGGCGTCGGTCCTCGAGCGGCTCGACCTGCAGCGTTTCGCCGGCCGTCCCTTGACGCAGCTCTCCGGCGGCGAGACCCAGCGCGCCGTCCTGGCCCGGGCGCTCGCCCAGCAGGCCCCGATCCTGCTGCTGGACGAACCCACGAGCGCCCTGGACCTCGGCCACCGCGACACGGTGCTGGAGTTGATCGACGGCCTGCGCCGCAGCGACGGCATCTCGGTCATCGCCGCCATGCACGACCTCGGCACGGCAGCCCGCTTCGCCGATCGCCTGGCGCTGATCGACGAGGGCCGCATCGTGGCCGACGGGGCGCCGCGCAGCGTGCTGGCACCGGGCAGACTCTCGACTGTCTACGCCACGCCGCTCAGCGTCCACACCATCGACGGCGAGATCGTCGTCCTGCCCGCCCCCCGAGCCCGACAGGAGCCCCGACCATGACCGAACAAGACGACACAGCAACCGGGGACCGCACCACCACCGGGGACCGGGTCGACGGCGACACCAGCAAACACACCACCCGCGGGAGCCACGAAGGCGACACCGGGGACCGGATCGACGGCGACGCGGCACCGCTCACCGAACGCCCCTACGAGCAGCGGGAACTGCGCTCGGCTTCCTCGCTGGTGCTGGTGAACACCGGTGACGGCAAGGGCAAGTCCACCGCCGCGTTCGGCACGATCCTGCGAGCCTTGGCCCAGGACTGGTCGGTGGCCGTCGTGCAGTTCCTCAAGAGCGGCGACTGGCACACCGGCGAGGAGAAGACCTGCCGCGGCCTGGGCGTGGAGTGGTACTCGGCCGGCGACGGCTTCACGTGGGACTCCACCGACATCGACGAGACGAAGGCCAAGGCGGTGGCGGCCTGGGAGTTCGCCGCGGGGCTCGTCGCAGCGGGTAACCACCGGCTGGTGGTGCTGGACGAGATCAGCTACGCCATGACCTGGGGTTGGATCGATGCCGCCGACGTGGCCGCCGCTCTCGCCGGCCGCCCCGAGCGGGTCAATGTGGTCCTGACCGGACGCGACATGGCCGCCGAGGTGATCGAGGTGGCCGACACCGTCACCGAGATGGTCAGCGTGAAGCACGCCTTCGACGGCGGCATCCGGGCCAAGAAGGGGATCGACTACTGAGCGCGGCGCCAGCGCCGAGTCAGGCGGCGAACCGATGAGCCGC
>JAPONU010000238.1 GCA_026713745.1 bacterium | reverse complement strand
TCGCAGGACTCGCCCCTGATGAGGTCGAGGACGGCGCGCGCCTTGGAGGCCGAGCTGCGCACATAGCGCGCCGAGGCACGCGCTGCGGGAGGCGCCACGGTCGTCGCCATCAGCGCTTGGCTCCTCGCTCCTGGCCGGCGTGGAACCGGAACGTGCGGGTGGGGGCGAACTCGCCGAGCTTGTGACCCACCATGGACTCGGTGACGTACACGGGTACGTGCTTGCGCCCGTCGTGCACCGCGAGCGTGTGGCCGACCATGTCGGGGATGATCGTGGACCGGCGGGACCAGGTACGGATGACGCGCCGCTCGCCGGAGTCGTTCAACTCGTCCACCTTGGCGAGGAGATGATGATCCACGAACGGGCCCTTCTTCAGGCTTCTGGGCATGGTGTGCCTCCTACCGCCGGCGCCCGCGGGTACGCCTGCGACGCACGATCATCTGCGACGACTGCTTCTTGGGGTTGCGCGTGCGACCCTCCGGCTTCCCCCAGGGCGAGACCGGGTGGCGCCCACCGGAGCTCTTGCCCTCACCGCCGCCGAGCGGATGGTCCACAGGGTTCATTGCGACGCCACGGGTCTGGGGGCGCACTCCCTTGTGGCGGTTGCGCCCGGCCTTGCCGATCTGCACCAGCTCGTGCTCGGCGTTGCCGACGGCACCGATGGTGGCGCGGCAGTCGATGGGAACCCGGCGCATCTCGGTACTGGGCAGCCGCAGCGTGGCGTGGGGGCCCTCCTTGGCCACGAGTTGGAGGCGGGCTCCCGCCGCCCGGCCCATGCGCCCGCCGGCGCCGGGCTTGAGTTCCACGTTGTGCACGACGGTTCCAACCGGGATGTAGCGCAGCGGCAGAGCGTTGCCCGGGCGGATCTCCACGCCGCTCCCCGACTCCAGCACGTCGCCGACCGCGATGCCGTCGGGCGCCAGGATGTAGGTCTTGGCCCCGTCGTAGTAGTGCAGCAGTGCGATGCGGCAGGTGCGGTTGGGGTCGTACTCGATGGTCGCCACCTTCGCCGGCACGCCGTCCTTGTTCCGCTGGAAGTCGATGATGCGGTAACGACGCTTGTGGCCACCACCGCGATGGCGCGCCGTCTTGCGGCCGGCGTTGTTGCGCCCGCCCGTGGACGGGCGCGGGGCGAGCAGGGACTTCTCCGGCGTGGTGCGGGTGATCTCGGAGAAGTCGTGCGCGGTCTGGAAGCGGCGTCCCGGACTAGTGGGTTTGCGGCGCCGGATACTCATGATCTACACCTCGAACAGTTCGATCGAGTCGCCCTCGGCGAGGGTGACCATGGCCCGCTTGGTGTCGGGCCGGCTGCCGTAGGTAAGCCGGCGCCGGTTGCGGATGCGCTTGCCCTTGCGCCGGAGCGTGTTCACGTTCAGCACGTGCACGTCGAAGATCTCCTCGACGGCATTGGCGATCTCGGGCTTGCTGCTCGAGGGGTGAACCTTGAATGTGTAGACGTTCTGCTCCAAGAGCGCGAAGGCCTTCTCGCTGATCACCGGCTCGAGGATCACGTCGCGTGCGTCCTTCACGGCTGGTTCACCTCCGCCAGGGAGGCACTCGTGAAGACGACCACGTCGCTCACGAGCACGTCGTAGGTGTTCAACTGGTCGGCCGGCAGGGTGTGCACCCGGGGCAGGTTGCGGAAGCTCTTCAGTGCCGTCACGTCGCCGCGCTCCAGGACGGCCAGCACGCGCCCGCCGGCGCCCAGCGCCTCCAGTCTCGCCACGGCCGACTTTGTCGACGGGGCGTCGAAACCCCAGTCGTCCACGACGATGATCCTGCCTTCGGCGGCGCGGTCCGACAGCGCCGACCGCAGGGCCAGGCGCTTCATCTTCTTGGGGGTGGACTGCTCGTAGCTGCGCGGCTGCGGTCCATGGGCGATGCCGCCGCCCCGCCACAACGGCGAGCGGATGGAGCCGTGCCGGGCCCGGCCGGTGCCCTTCTGGCGCCACGGCTTGCTGCCGCCGCCACGCACTTCCGAACGGGTCTTGGTCTTGTGGGTGCCACTGCGCCGGGCCGCCAGTTGCGCCGTCACGACCTGGTGCATCACCGCCACGTTGGGGTCGATGCCGAAGACGTCGGCGGGGAGTTCAACCGTGCCGGTCTCGGCACCGCTGACATCTCGGACGGGCACGGAGATCATGACCGGCTACGCCTTCTTGACCGCGTTGCGGATGACGACCTGCCCGCCCCGTGGGCCGGGCACCGATCCCTTGACCAGCAGCAGATTGCGTTCGGCGTCGGCCTTCACCACGCGGAGGTTCAGCGTGGTGGTCCTGCGGGCGCCGTGCTGACCGGGCATCTTTCGTCCCTTGAAGATCCGCGACGGCGTGGCGCACTGACCGACCGCGCCGGGCGCCCGGTGAACCTTGTGGGCGCCGTGGCTGGCCTTCTGGCCGCTGAAGCCGTGACGCTTCATGACGCCTGCGAACCCCTTGCCCTTGCTGACGGCGGTGACATCCACCATCTCGCCGTCGGCGAGGATGTCGACGGAGATCTCCTGGCCGACGGAGTAGCCGCTCACGTCGTCGAGGCGGAGTTCCACCAGCGTGCGGCCCGGCTCGCTGCCGTGGCGCTCGAAGTGCCCCCGATCGGGCCCGTTCATCTTCGCCGCGTCGCCATAGCCGAACGTGACCTGCAGAGCGGAGTAGCCGTCGGACTCGGGCGTCTTGAGTTGCACGACCCGGCACGGCTCGACGCGGAGCACCGTGACCGGGACAACGCGGTCGCTGTCGTCCCAGACCTGGGTCATGCCCACTTTCTCGCCGATGATCGCCTTGGTAGCCATGTCGTGGTCGTTGCCGCCCTGGATGGTCGTGTTGGGATGTGCCGTCGCCCTGACGCGAACGCTCCGCACGGGCAGGCCCGGCGGAGCGACTCTCGGTTTGCCACGTGGTTCCTGCGTGGAGCGCCTTACAGGGCGCGCCCGCAGGCCTTCGCGGACGTCGATTCGTTCCCGGCGCTGTCACCGGGAAACGATGCACTATACCGGCGGCGACCTCGCACCACCACGCACGCGACGGGTCGGTGATGCCCGACACCGGGCGCTCGGCGCGGGCATCGGGTCGGGCGAGCCGGCCGCCTGGCGCGCTCAGGTGAAGGGGATCGGCGTCCGGACCCACCAGGGTCGGTCGCTGGTGTGGATCTCGGTCACCCATTTCACCCACCAGAGCCCGCGGCGCCCGGGCACCACGGACGATACTCGGAGCATCACCCAGAGCCCAGTCTGACTACCCTTGAGACTCGGGAGTCGGAGGCACTCTGGGCATATTGAATTGAGGTGCGCCAATGCTGGTGGCGCTGTCGGTCAAGAACTTCAAGAGCATCCGAGAGGCTCGGATCCGATTCGGGGCTCTGACCTGCCTGATCGGCCACAACGGCGTCGGGAAGAGCAACCTCTTCGATGCAATCCATTTCCTGGGCTTGCTCGCCGAGCGCGACATCTCCGAGGCGGCGACCGAGGTTAAGAGCACGAGCGACGGCGCCTACTCGCCCCTTGACCTGGTGTTCGGCCGTGACCCTGATCGCCGGATCGAGTTCTCCGCCGACATGGTTGTGTCACAGATGGTTACGGACGACTTCGGCCAGGCGGCCGAGGCGAGCACGACGCTGCTGAACTACGCGCTCACGCTGCGTTACATCCCCGAGTCGGACCGTCTGGTTGTGGAGTGCGAGAGCCTGACACACGCGAAGAAGGGCGACTACAGGAAGTTCACCGGATTCGCTTCGTCGAGAGGATTCATGGACTCGGTCGCTTTCGGGGCACGCCGAGGGGCGGCATTCATTTCAACCAGCGTGGACGAAGAAAGGACCCTTCTTCACGGTGACGGCGGCAGCCGTGGCCGCCCACGACCCGTCGGCAGATCACCCCTGACGGTGGTCGGCGGCACCAACACTTCGGACTATCCCACAGTCCTCGCCGCCAAACGAGAAATGTCATCGTGGCGCGTCCTTCATCTCGAGCCGAGCGCGATGCGGACCCCGGACACGAGGCGAGCGATCCCCCACGTCTCCGCCTCAGGTGGCCACATACCGGCCACGCTCCATGCTCTAACTGCGAGAAACTCGGACATGCGAGTCGAGGTAGTGAATAGGCTTCGTCGGCTGAACTCCGACGTCGAAGACCTCGATGTGGACGTCGACGACTCTCGAGACCAACTCGCCCTGCGTGCCCGCATCCCCGGTGTGGCAAACTGGCTCTACGGCCGCTCCCTCTCGGACGGCACGCTCCGCTACATCGCGCTCGTGCTGATGTTGATGGATGTCCGAGATCGCGCCGTCCTGTGCATCGAGGAACCCGAGAACGGCATTCACCCCTCTCGAATCTCGGACCTCGTGGAACTTCTGCGGGAGTACGCCGTCGACTGCGACGAGGCGGTGGCCGCTGACAATCCCCTCCGGCAGGTGATCCTTAACACTCATTCGCCTGAGGTCGCGAGGCAACTCAACGTTAGCGACATGGTGTTTGTCGAGCGCGCACGCACGAGCAAGAGCGGGCCGGTCAGCGTGTTCCGTCCCGTCGCCGGAACGTGGCGGACGCACCTGGCCAATGACAAGGGATCCTCCGCGCTGCCAATCGACCGGCAGGCGGTTACCGACTTCATCGGCGGCTCGACCGTCAACCCCGAGTATCAACTGCAGGAACTGGTGTTCGGGTCGGCTCAGTGAGCCGGCAACTGACCTTCGCGGTGGTCGCGGACGGAAAGACCGACAGGCTGCTCGTCCCGATCATCGAGTGGGCGATACATCGGCTTGACCCCGAGGTGGAGATCCTCGAACCAGAATTCCGGCGACGATCAGGAAGTGTCGCGGAGTTTCTCAACGCCTACGACTCCTCCGCAATGCTGATCTTCGTGCACCGCGATGCGGAGAACCGCCTGCTCGACGACCGATTGACAGAGTTCGAGTCGGTGTCTCGGATAGATGTGGTACCCGTCATTCCCGTGCGGATGTCGGAGGCATGGATCCTGTTCGACGAGTCGGCGATCGCAAGGGCAGCCGGGTCACCGTCGGCGAAGGTCTCGGCGCCCAGGCTCAGCGAGATCGAGGGAATCGCCGACCCCAAGGACCTCCTCGAGAGGCTTCTCTTCGAGGCGGCGGGTTCGCCAAGTGGTCGCCGCGGCAAGGTCTTTAGGCGTTCGCTCGTGGAGCGCCGCGTGAGTGTGGCTGGGCACATTGGTGACTTCAGACCGCTGGAGAGCCTGAGGGCCTTCCAGCGGTTTCAGAGCGCGCTTGCCGAGCGCTACCCGTATTCCGCAAACCTTCAGCAGCCATAGCGCGCTCCTGGCTCACCTCGGGCGCGAATCCCGGCGACGATGATCGGGGCGAGGTTAGAGATGGCGCGCGCCGTCCCGCTCTCCCCACACCAAGCCGCAACCGCCAGCGGACCAACCGACCGCCACGAGGAGTTGCCCGGGAGCGCCAGCGCCTCCGGGCCGCCGGCGCCGCTCTTAGGTGAAGGGGATCGGCGTCTGGACCCACCAGGGTCGGTCGCTGACGTGGATCTCGATCACCCATTTCACCCACCACAGCCCGCGGCGACCGGGCGCCACGAGGCGGGCCGGGAACCCGTGGCCCCGTGACAGGGACTCGCCGCCGACGGTGTGAGCCAGGATCATGCTGCCGACGTCGCTCAGCGGGAAGCGGCGCGCGTAGCCGGTCGCCGAGCGCACTTCCACGCTGCGGCCAGAAATCTCCGGGCCCAGCAGGTCGGCCAGCGGGACGCCCGTCCAGGTCTGGGTGCTGTACCAGCCGCTGGTGCAGTCGAGGGTGGCCTCGGTCGTGCGGCTGTGGCCGACCAGTTCGCGGTAGTCCATGTCCCGGTTCACCGAGCCCCGCAGGCGCAGCACCCAGTCCTCCGGGTCGATCGTCGGTGGCGAGTCGTCGAGCCACTGCACCACCGGCATCCGGCGCGGATCGCCGGACCCCACCTCGTGCGAGCCGGTGAAACGGCGGTCGGCGGCGAACAGCCACTCGAAGCCCGTGCGGGCGACGAGGGCGACCCCCGCCACGGCGAGTGCCTGGAGCGCGGTGCGCCGGGAGAGGTCCATCGGGCGGACCCGCTGCGGCCTGCCCACGACGTGCCAGAGCGCCAGCGGTACCGCCGCGAAGGCAAAGATGAGGTGCAGGCCGATCGCCGACCACACGCCAATGGTCTGCCAGAACCCCAGGGCGTGGACGATCCCGGTGGCGAACGCCCCGGTGACGCAGACGCCCAGCGCCATCGAGGCGTAGCGGCTGGGGCGGCGCCGACGCAGTCCCCGGCGCACCACGGGCACCTTCGGCCGCGCCAGCACCACCACGGTGAAGCCCACCACGCCGTGCATGGTCACCAGCCAGGCGGTGGAGGCACCGCCCAGCAGGAACGAACTGCCGCCGGTCACCCACGCCAGCACCAGCATCGCTAGCAGGGCCAGATTGGTCTTCCGGCTGCGGGTCCCGGCCCGTTCGGGTGCGGGCAGCCTGAGGCGAGACCATCGGCGAACCGGAAGTTCAGAGGTGGGCCGATCGGCTGTGTCCACTCGCCGCCGAGACTACCGACCGCCCCCGCGGCGCGGGTGGCGACAGCGGGCGACCCCGTCCCGCAGCGCCTACGGTGGTCGCCCCCAGACGAGACCATGCACCGAACCACCCGAGGAGGCACCGTGCGCGCCATCCGGATCACCGAAAACGGCGGCCCCGAGGTTCTCTCCCTCGCGGAGATGCCCGAGCCCGTGCCCGAGGCGGGTCAGATTGTCGTGGGCGTGGCCGCCTCCGGAGTGAATTTCGTGGACACCTATCAGCGCATCGGCCTATACCCCATCGCGGTGCCGTACACCGCAGGGCTGGAGGGCGCCGGGGTGGTGACCGCCGTCGCCGACGGCGTCGCCGAGGTGGCAGTGGGCGACCGGGTGGCGTGGTGCGGGGGCCAGGGCTCCTACGCCGAGAGTTGCGCGCTCGACGCCGCCGGGGTGGTACCGGTCCCCGAGGATGTCTCACTCGACACCGCGGCGGGCGCGATGCTGCAGGGCCTGACAGCCCACTACCTGGTCGTCGACACGTTCCCGCTGGAGCCGGGCCATCGCTGCCTGATCCACGCCGGGGCCGGTGGGACCGGCCTGCTGCTGATCCAGATGGCCAAGCGCCTCGGCGCCGAGGTGTTCACCACCGTGGGCACGCCCGCCAAGGGCGAGTTGGCCGCCGACGCCGGCGCCGACCACGTCATCCTCTACAACGACGTGGACTTCGCCGAGGCGATCGTCGACATCGCCGGACCGCGCCCGCTGGACGTGGTCTACGACGGGGTCGGGGCGGCCGTCTTCGACGCCAGCCTGGGGCTGCTGCGGCGGCGCGGCACCATGGCCACCTTCGGCAACGCCTCGGGGCCGGTGCCGCCGATCCCCCCGCTCCGGCTCTCCCAGGAGGGTTCGCTCTACCTCACCCGCCCCACTCTGTGGGACCACGTCGGCGAGCGCGCCGACCTGCTCGCCCGCTCGCAGGACCTGTTCGACTGGATCACCGAGGGCATGGACGTCCGCATCGGACTGGAACTCCCCCTCGCCGAGGCCGCCGAGGCGCATCGCCGCCTCGAGGGTCGCGCCACCACCGGAAAGATCCTCCTGCGGACGTGATTCTTCGCGGCCGCCGGCCGCTCTCCAACCTCCGGTACCGCCAACGACCCATCCTCTGACCAGAACCGCCGCGGCACCTAGTGTCGGCCGCGGTGGCTCCGAAAC
>JAPONU010000237.1 GCA_026713745.1 bacterium | reverse complement strand
GCGTCGGAGCGCCCCGCTGCGCAGGCCTCCCCGTCCAGCAGGCGCCCGAGCGAGACCTCCCCGGTGGACTCCCCGCTCTCGAGCAGTGACATCGGCCGCATCGCCACTCGCATCACTCGTCCCGCACCCGAATGTCGGGTGAGGTCGTCGGCGGGATGCGCCGACCCCGTGAAGATGAACAAGCCGGCTCGATGCTGGGAATCCGCGACGTGGCGGGCGCTGTTCCAAAGCCCCGGCGCCAGTTGCCACTCATCCACCAGCCTGGGGCGGTCTCCCTCAAGCGTCTTGCCCGGCAGCAGCCGCGACGCGGCGCGGAGTTCCACGTCGTCATCGAGGCGCACTTCGCTGCGCGCATGATTCAGGCCCGTCCATGTCTTGCCGCAACCTCTGGCACCCTCCAGTACAACCATCGGCGCAATATCCAAGGCCTCGCGGACCATCCCGTCGACCACGCGCGGCCGGTACCCCGGAGGTGTCAGGCGGGTGGATCCTCCGGTCGACTCTGCGGACGTATCACGGCCGTGTGTCACAAGATCATTCTAGCAGGCAGTCACGCTGAAAAGCCCATATTATAGGTAATTTGCCATCCAATTTATTGGATCTTCAACGTCCAAGTTATAGCTCTTTTGATGACCATCCTGAGGAACCGTTAGCGCCCAACAGACAGGGCTCGGTCAGCCCGGCGGCAGGACGCTCCGCCCCCGTGGACGGGCCGGGCGGTCAGGGGCCGAGGGCACCGATCGGGACGACCGCCACGCCGTCGCGGCGTTCGTGGCTGTAGTTGCCCACCGCGGTCACCACGATCAGCTTGATCGGCTCGCCCGCGGCGACCGAATCGACGCGGTCCCGTAGTTTGAGCAGGCTGCGGGCGGCTTCGTCGATCGCTGCGTCGCCGCCGAGCTTCACTTCGACCGCCAGCCATTCGCCCGTCTGCAATAATCCCGACCGGCATTCTGCAATATTCTGGATTCCGCCCGCGCCGCGTTCGAAGCGGAGCCGGAGGTGGCTCTCAGGCCAGGACCACCTCGAAGCTCACAGCATGCTCGACGCCGAGCCGCGCCCCGTCGGCTTCGGCGTTCGGGCGCAGGAACGCCTCCGGATCGGCCATCGGGCCGCTGAGCGAGGCCAGGTAGGCGGCGTGCGCCGCCAGTGAGGCGAAGCCGGCCTCGAGGTGGCCGGTGACGTCGACCGCGTGGGTGGCCTCCGGCGAGCCGCCGAATGCGACGAACCGCACGCCACCCCAGGCCTCCAGGCCGTCGCCGGCCAGGTCGGGAAACATCCACGGATTGGCGGCGTCGCGCACCGCGTCGATGAGGGCCCGGCCCACGTTCCGGTGGTCTACGTGGTTCCACGAACCGCCCCCGAAGCTGTCCCGGTAGTTGATGGACAGCACTGCCTCGGGCCGGTTGCGGCGGATGCAGGCGGCCAGGGCCCGGCGCAAGTCCAGGTCGGCCATCACGTAGCCGTCGGCGAACCCCAGGAACTCCACGTGTGACACGCCCACGACGGCCGCAGACGCCCGCTGCTCGGCCTCGCGCAGCGGCCCCGTCTCCTCCGGCGCCATGGTGGCGATCCCCGCCTCACCGCTGGTCACCAGGGCGTAGCGGACGTCCTTGCCCGCTCCGGTCCAGCGGGCGACGGCCGCCGCCACGCCGTACTCCAGATCGTCGGGATGCGCCACCACCGCCAGCGCCCGCTCCCAGTCCTCGTCCAGGTGCAGCAGATCGGCGACCATCCGCCGACCATACCTGCCGGGCGCCCGCCGTTGCCGCCCGGGCCGCCACTCGGGTGGGCCCCCTGATCGTGGTTCCGCGCGGGATGGCGTAAGGGTGCGGGCCGTTCCCGCCTGCGCAGCCGCGGGGGTCGCCGGGGAGACGGCCGTTACCTTTACCCCGATGAGCGCCGCCGGTGATCGGTTCGCCGAATTCTGGGACACGAAGGGCTACGTGGTCGCCGACGGCGCCATGGGGACGCAGCTCTTCGCCATGGGGTTGACCTCCGGCGACGCGCCGGAGCGCTCCAACCTGCTGGCCCCCGGGCGGATCCGCGACGTGCACCGCGGCCACCTCCGGGCAGGAGCCGATCTCGTGCTGACCAACAGCTTCGGTGGGAACGGCCTGCGGCTGCGCTTGCACAACCTCGACGGGCGCGTCCTGGAGTTGAACGAGGCAGCCGCCCGTATCGCCCGGGAGGCCACCGAGGCCGAGCAGCGCCGCGACGCCCGGACGATGCTGGTGGCCGGTTCGATGGGGCCGACCGGGGAGCTGTTGGAGCCGCTGGGATCGCTGACCGTCGCCGACTGCGAGCAGGCCTTCGCCACCCAGGCCGAGGGCCTGGCACAAGGCGGCGCCGATCTGCTCTGGCTCGAGACCCTGAGCGACCTGGGGGAGGTGGAGGCCGCCGTGCGGGGCGCCCGCAGGGCCTGTGACCTGCCGGTGGCGGTGACGCTGAGCTTCGACACCGCCGGACGCACGATGATGGGCGCCGGCGGAGCCGAGGCGGCCGAGCGGCTCGGGGATCTGGAGCTGGCGGCCCTCGGCGCAAACTGCGGCAACAACATCGCCGACACCGAGAGCGCCGCGCTGGAGATTCGCGCCGCCCTTGGTGACCTCCCGGTGATCTCCAAACCCAACGCCGGCATCCCCTACTGGGGCGGCAACACCTTCCACTACACCGGCACGCCCGAGATCCTGGCTGCCCACGCCCACCGGGCGCGGCAGGGCGGCGTACAGATCATCGGCGGCTGCTGCGGCAGCACCCCGGCCCACATCGCCAAGATCGCGGCAGTGCTGGCGGGCGACCAACCAGTGCCCGAGATCATGTATCCGACCGGCGACGAGGGATCAGCCGCTCTGACCGACGCAGCCCCCGACCGCGACCGGTCCCGCCGACGGCAGCGCTGACTGCCGGTACACAAACGCTCCGGCTCCCCCGTACCCGCCGCCGACGCCGAACCTGATCGGGGTGCCGCGCCGCGCACGCGGCTCGCTGCCGACCACCGCTGCCGAGAAGCGTCAGCAGGCCGAGCCGCCGCCCAACGCGCCGGGGCCGCGGCGGCTGCCGCCAACCACCTCCCGGACCGCCCCGCGACCGGACCCCCAGCCACCCGGCCCCGGAGGTGAGCCCCATACACTTCGCCGGGCATGCGCGAGCACCCCGCGGGGCCCTCCACCGAACCGTACCCGCGGCGCTGGCTGATCCTCGTCGTCCTGTGTTCGTCGATGGTGATGGTCTTCAGCAACCTCGGCTCGATGAACATCGCCCTGCCGACCATGCAGACGGCGCTGGGGGCCAGCGGCTCGGATCTGCAATGGATCACCGACGCCCACATCCTCACCTTCGCCTGCCTGCTGCTGCCCCTCGGTGCCCTCGGTGACCGCAGGGGTCGAAAAGGGGTACTGCTCGCCGGGATCGTGATCTTCGGGGTGGCCAGCGGGCTGGCGGCCTTCTCCACAACCGCCGGGCAGGTAATCATCTACCGGACGATTATGGGTGTCGGCGCCGCCCTGGTCATGCCGGCGACGCTGTCGATCGCCGCGGTCATCTTTCCGGCGTCCGAGCGAGCCAAGGCGGTCGCCGCCTGGTCGGCCGCCGCGGGGCTCAGCGGGATGCTCGGTCCCGTCATCGGCGGTGTCCTGCTCCGGTACTTCTGGTGGGGCTCGGTCTTCCTGTTCACCGTCCCGGTGGCCGGGGTGGTCCTGGCGCTGGTCACCTGGATCGTGCCGACGTCCCGGGACGAGGCGCAACGGCCGCTGGACGCGGTCGGCTCCGCGCTGTCGATCGTGGCGCTCGGCTGCCTGCTCTACGGGATCATCGAAGGCCCCGAACTGGGATGGCTGGGCCCACCGGTGATCGGAGGCTTCGGCGTGGCGGCCGTGGGATTCTGGGCCTACGTCCGCTGGGAACGCCGGACCCGGTTCCCCATGCTCGACCCGGCCTACTTCGGCAACCGGGTCTTCAGCCTCGGGGCGGTCTCCGCCGTCGGGACCTTCTTCGCCCTGTACGGCATCGTCTTCATCCTCACCCAGTACTTCCAGTTCGCGCAGGGCCACTCGCCGCTCGCAGCGGGTCTCCGGATGCTGCCCGTCTCCGCGATCGTGTTCCTGATCGCACCCCGCATCCCCGCCGTGATCGCCCGATCCGGCGCGCGGGCCACGATCACCGCCGGGCTGGTGATCACCGCCGCCGGGATGGCGACCATGGGGACGCTCAGCGCGGCGTCGTCCTACGGGCCCGCCGCGGTGGCCCTCGTGGTGCTGGGCATCGGGCTCGCCGTGACCATGCCGACCGCGACGCACGCCATCGTCAGTTCGCTCCCGTCGCACAAGTCCGGCGTCGGCTCGGCCCTCAACGACATGACACGCGAGACGGGCGGGGCGATCGGCATCGCGCTGCTGGGCTCACTCCTGTCGGTCGGCTACCGGCAGGGGATCTCCGGGAGGCTGGGCGACCTGCCGGCCGCAGCGGCCGAGGCTGCGTCCGACTCGATCGGCGGCGCCCTCGGCGCCGGTGCAGAGCTACCTACCGAGGTAGCCGCGCGACTGCACGGTCTGGCCACCGACGCATTCGACCGGGGAATGACCCTGGCCTCCTGGGTTGCGGCGGGTGCGCTGGTCCTCGTCGCAGTCATCGTCCACCGGCTGTACCCGAAGCACCGGACCGACACCCGCCCGGCCGTGCCTTCGGAGACAGGCGCCGCCGAAGGCACGGCCTGAGCGACCCGGCCGCGGGCCCCGGCAACCCGGCCCCAGACCCACGGCAACCCGGCCGCGGACCCACGGCAACCCGGCCCCAGACCCACGGCGACCCGGCCGCGGACCCACGGCAACCCGGCCCCAGACCCACGGCGACCCGGCGCGGGCCGTCGGCGACCCGGGCCCGGAGGCACGCCCTTTACACTTCGCCGGGCATGCGCGAACACCCCGCGGGGCCCTCCACCGAACCACACCCGCAGCGCTGGCTGATCCTCATCGTGCTGTGTTCGTCAATCGTGATGGTCTTCAGCAACCTCGGTGCGATGAACGTCGCGCTGCCGACCATCCAGACGGCGCTGGGTGCCAGCGGCTCGAGTCTGCAATGGATCACCGACGCCTACATGCTGACTTTTGCGGGTCTGCTGCTGCCCTTCGGGGCCCTCGGCGACCGCTGGGGCCGCAAGGGGGTTCTGCTCACCGGGATCGTCATCTTCGGGGTGGCCTGCGCGCTGGCAGCCTTCTCGACAACCGCCGGGCAGGTGATCGGTTACCGGGCCATCATGGGTGTCGGCGCCGCCCTCGTGATGCCGGCGACGCTGTCGATCGCCGCGGTGATCTTCCCGGCGTCGGAGCGACCCAAGGCGGTCGCAGTCTGGTCGGCGGCCGCGGGCCTGAGCGGCCTGCTCGGCCCCCTCACAGGCGGTCTCATGCTCCGCTTCTTCTGGTGGGGCTCGGTCTTCGGTGTCCTCGTCCCCGTGGCCGCGGTGGTCCTGGCGTTGGTGGCCTGGATCGTGCCGACGTCCCGGGACGAGGAGCAACGGCCGCTGGACGCGGTCGGCTCCGCGCTGTCGATCGTGGCGCTCGGCTGCCTGCTCTTCGGGATCATCGAAGGCCCCGAATTGGGATGGCGAGACCCACCGGTGGTCAGCGTTTTCGGTGGGGCGCTGGTGGGATTCTGGGCCTACGTTCGCTGGGAGCGCCGGGCGCGGTTCCCCATGCTCGACCCGGCCTACTTCGGTAACCGGGTCTTCACGCTCGGGGCGGTCGCGGCCGTCGCGACCTTCTTCGCGCTGTACGGCAATTTCTTCGTCCAAACCCAGTACTTCCAATTCGCGCAGGGGCACTCACCACTGCCGGCCGGCGTCCGGATGTTGCCCCCGGCGGCGGTGGTGTTCCTGGTCGCGCCCCGCGTCCCGGCGCTGCTCGCCCGATTCGGACCGAGGGCCACGATCACCGCGGGGCTGGTGATCACCGCCATCGGGATGACAATCATGGGGACGCTCAGCCCGGCGTCGCCCTACTGGTTCGCGGTGGTGCCCCTGGTGCTCCTGGGCACCGGGCTCGCCGTGACCATGCCGAGCGCGACACACGCCATCGTCGGTTCGCTCCCGTCGCACAAGGCGGGAGTCGGCTCGGCCCTCAATGACATGACACGCGAGACGGGCGGGGCAATCGGCATCGCGATGCTGGGCTCACTCCTGTCGGTCGGCTACCGGCAGGGGGTCTCGGGGAGGCTCGGCGATTTTTCACCGGCAGCGGCCGAGGCGGCATCCGACTCGATCGGCAGCGCCCTCGGAGCCGCCCGCGAGTTGCCCGCCGAAGCGGCCGAACAGCTCCGTGTTCTTGCGATCGACGCGTTCGATCGGGGGATGAACCTGTCCTCGTGGGTCACGGCCGCCGCGCTGCTGGTTGTCGCAGCGATCGTCTACCGGCTGTACCCCACGCAGCGGACCGACATCGGTCAGGCCGTGCCCGCGGAGGCGGGCGCGGCCGCCTCGGACCGGCTGGGAGACTCCTGAGTGATGCTGCACACCGTCTTGCGCGTCATTCCGGCGGAGACCGGAATCCACTCGCCGGCGGCGCCGCTCGCGCGCGCTGTGGATCACCTGGCACTCACGTAGATCGCCGATGCCCCCCTCCGACGGGACCGTCGATGGCCATGCCCTCCTCGCCGACCTCACCGCTGCGCTGGGAACCCGCCACACCCGGACCGACGAGGACATCATGGCCCCCTTCCTCGTCGACGAGCGCCGGCGC